>CALBLM010000392.1 GCA_937895695.1 uncultured Megasphaera sp. | reverse complement strand
GCGCCACCCCCAAAAGAACCAGCTACACCGCCTACAACGCCACCGATGGCGGCCCCAGGAACAGCCCCTACACCGCCAAACATACCACCTATACCAGCCCCGACGGCGGTACCTGCTTTGGCACCGGCCATCTAGCCGATCGTGCTTCCAACAGCCCCGCCAACAGCCTGGCCGCGCTGGTCTTCCCCTGCCATGGCTATATCCAGAGCCCCACTCGCTAATGTGAGCCCCAAGCCAAAACGCCCTGCTAATCGTGACAAACGCCCTAAACGGCTACCGCCGCCCGGCGTTGGTAATGGCTGCGGCGACGGTTTGCCACCCGGCGTTGTTTCCCCTGGTGTTGTACTGCCATTGACAATAACCGTCCGTGCTTGGACTATCATGTCTCCCACGCCACTGGAACCACCTGCCCCCGGAATCGTTGAAGACGGAGCCTTCGTCAAATTTTTTAAATAATCGTACGCACGCCGTGACAGGTTTACAATTTTCGTAAGGCCGAACACAAGAGCTCCGCCAGCAAGAATCGAACCTATGCCGTCAAATGCCAAGAACTTATCTTTTAGGTCTTTGATACTATCACCAATAAGCGACAGAATCGACCGTATCCCAAGCCCGTTGACTTCTACATTTCCGCTAAAATTACTCAATAGTTTATCCGCTTCCTGCACGAAACCACGAAGCCCTGTACTAGCTGCTCCTTTCATCAACGACATGGTAAAAGCGTCCCAATCACCGGAAAGGTATTCTAAATCGCCGGCTAAATTGTCCATGCGAATATCAGCCATCCGCTTTGCGGCACCCGCAGATTTATCAATGGATTCAGCTAACGAATTATATTTATCATCGGTTTCATTGACAATCCCCAGTAATCCAGACATAGCATCTTGGCCGGCTAAATCGGCGGCTACCTGTGCTTGTTCTGCTGGCGTTAAATTTTTAAAGCCCTTACGAATATCTGACAAAATATCTCGTAACGGGCGCATCTTACCGGCAGAGTCCGTAATAGATAAGCCTAATTTAGCCATCGCATTCGCCGAATCTTTTGTTGGCGATGATAACCGTGTCAGTAATGCACGAAGGCTGGTCCCAGCTTGCTCGCCTTTGATTCCGGCATCTGCCATGGCACCAATTGCCAGGGCCGTGTCTTGAATTGTGTATCCTAGAGCACCTGCTAAGGGAGCGACATACTGGAAGGTATAGCCCATTTTGCCAACATTCGTATTGGAACTCGTTGCAGTAGCCGCTAATACATCAGAAAACATAACCGCATCAGATGCAGATAATTTAAAGGACGTCATCGCGTCTGTTACAATATCAGATACGCGTCCCAAATCTTCACCGGATGCCGCGGCAAGGTTCATAACACCAGGAAGGCCGGCAATCATTTCATCTGTTTTCCACCCGGCCATACCCATATATTCTAATGCCTTCGCCGATTCTGTTGCTGAAAATTTAGTATCTGCACCCATCTTCATGGCAGTATCAGTCAATTGTTGAAATTCTTCTTCGGTTGCCCCGGAAATTGCCTTAACTGCAGACATTTCTTTTTCAAAATCCATGTAACCTTTGATAGCATCATATACGCCAAAGCCAATTCCTGCCGCTCCGGCCATCTGCATGCCAGTGCCCATGAGCATTCCGCTAGCCATGCCCGACATGTTATTCTTCATTTGCTGCAAGGGAGCATTCTGCCGGATGTTGACCATCGCTTGTATACGCTTTGCCCTGCAAGCCATTCAGTTCCGTTTTAATGCGCCGTACTGTTTGCGTTGCCTCATCTTTGGCCCGCACCGTCGCCGAGTATGTACCGCGGATACCTGACAAGGAAGATTTTGCTTTATTGGCCTGCGATGCTAGTTTTACGGCAGATACGCCCGACTGTTCCATGCTGGACGCGGTTTTATCTACAGCAGATGACACGCCATGCAGGGAGCGTTCAAAATCAGAAAAACCGCTTTTGGCTTTGTTTATCTGTGCCGTGAACTTATCTCGTAATTCTAACGTTGCACTTAATACATAATCACTCATAACATGACCGTCCTTTCTGCCAATAGTTTTAATTTATCGGCTTCTTGTTTCTGCTGCAGTTCCATTGCCGCATGGCAAAACAGCTTTTCTGATGGTTTTAAAGAGAAAAAATATTCCAATGTATGGCCTCTGAGAACTAAAAAAGCGGCTGTTGCCGCTTCCCAGTCCTCTTTAATTAGTTTTTTAGGTCTTCATGGAGTTTCGATTCAATATCTACATTATATCCGGCGCATTTCATAATAGCTCGGCTAATAGCCGGCACTTCACCAGAATCAAACAGTTTATACACGATGTCTGTAGGTTCCGTGCATCCATATGCCTTTTGCAA
>CALBLM010000391.1 GCA_937895695.1 uncultured Megasphaera sp. | reverse complement strand
CAATAGCTCGTGCAATAGTAATTGCCGGATAGATATGGCCGCCTGTTCCGCCACCAGAAATAATGACTCGACGCATGGTTCTGCCCCCCACTTTTCACCTAGATTATAGTGCATTGACGATGCCTTTAAAGACTCGTCCTCGTTGTTCATAATTATCATACATATCAAAGCTTGAGCAAGCCGGTGAAAGCAATACGGCCTGTGGTGCCTTTGCAATTTTTCTAGCCAGCATAATGGCACTTTCCATGCTATAACCTACACGCCGAATATCTGTTACACCAGCCTTTTTAGCTGCTTCTTCAAACCGATCGGCTGCTTTACCAATTAAAATCAATGTATCCACTCGTTTAGCCGCCAATGCCATAAATTCATCTAACGGCGTCATTTTATCATACCCGCCAGCTATCAAAATCAAATGTCCCTGCGGAAACGCTTCAAGAGCCTTAATAGATGCATCTGTATTCGTTCCCTTAGAGTCGTTATAATACGTTACACCATGAATAGTTCGTACTTTTTCCAATCGGTGTTCTACACCTTTAAATTGCTGTAATACCTTACGAATTATATCAAGCGGTACGCCCGCCGTATATGCCAGTAATGCTGCTGCTAAGCAGTTTTGAATATTATGTTTACCAAACAAGTGTAATTCTTGTTCGCTGCAAATAATCGTATCGCTTCCATTCATCCGCAGTATAAGCTGTCCATGGTCATAAAACGCACCGGACGGAACTTCACCTTGTGTTGAAAACCATACAACATTACCTGTCATATCCGCTTCCATCGCTTTAACACGTTCATCATCATAATTCAAAACAGCATAATCTGTTTTATCCTGATTACGGAATATTCTTTCTTTAGCTGCGGCATACGCTTCCATCGTATGATGACGGTCTAAATGATCTGGCGTAATATTTAAAATTGTAGCAGCTTTTACCTTCATTGTCTGTGTAAATTCTAATTGAAAACTAGACAATTCAGCTACAACTACAGCTTCTTTAGGTAATCCATCAGCCTGCTCAGAAAGACCTATGCCAATATTGCCACCAACAACGGTTTGCCGTCCTGAGGCTTTCATGATTTCGCCCAACAATGTGGTAGTCGTAGTTTTGCCATTCGTTCCCGTAACACCTAATATCGTTGCATCTGTCACACGACTGGCAACTTCTACTTCACTCCAAACAGGAAGACCACGCTTTATCGCTTCTTTCATAATAGGAATTTCCGGAGAAATAACAGGAGATGGAACAACGATATCTATGCCGTTCAGCAACGATATATCTTGACTGCCAAATATACACTGCACACCTGCTGCAGCCATATTTGGCCACGGTGCTTTACTAATATCAATCTGTTTCATATCATTTAAAATAACGTTACCACCATGATGAATCAATGCCATCGCCGCAGCTCGTCCACTGATTCCCGCTCCAATAACTAATAGTTTCTTTCCGGAAAAATCCATTATGCTCATGATTTACACCTGCTTTATGTGAATGATAAACTTACCCCTACTTACAAGACAACACAACAATAATCGCTAAAATAGCCATAATTGCCGAAAAACTCCAAAATACAGTAACAACTTTTACTTCGCTCCAGCCAGATAGTTCAAAGTGATGATGAATTGGGCTCATCTTAAATACACGAACACCGCGCGTTTTAAATGATACAACCTGAATGATGACAGACAATGCTTCTAATACATATAAACCACCGGCAATAATAAGCAGCAATTCAGTTTTTGTTAAAATAGCCATGGCTGCTAAGGCACCGCCTAATGCCAGCGATCCTGTATCACCCATAAACATCTTGGCTGGATGCTGATTAAAGAATAAAAATCCCAAACATGCGCCTGTCAATGCCGCACCAAATACAGCAAAGCTAGCATACCCAAGCGCAACAGCAATGACAACATAGGCTACTGAAGTAATAGCACAAGAGCCGGCTGCCAATCCATCCAGTCCGTCCGTTAAGTTAACGGCATTACTCGTACCAACAATCATAACAAATACAAATACATAATATGCCCAGCCTAAATCAATATTCCAAGAGGTAAACGGAATCCATACTGTTGTTGGAAACTGAAGGAATACATCTAAAATATAGCAAAATACAGCTGCCATAATAAATTGGCCTAATAGTTTTTGTTTCGCTGTTAATCCCAAATTTCGATGTTTAACAGCTTTAATACTATCATCTAAAAAACCAATAATGCCGTGTCCAAACGTTAAAAATAATGCTAATCCCTTTCGCAAGTCCCATGGATTGCAGATAAAACACGATACAATCAAAGCAATTAAAATCAAAATACCGCCCATTGTTGGCGTACCAGCCTTGTATTTGTGGCTTTGTGGGCCTTCTTCTCGTTCAGACTGACGAGCATGAAACTTTTTTAATTGAGAAATAACCGGGCGTCCCAGTACCAGTGCTATCACTAAGCTGACTGCAAATCCCAGCACCAGTGTATTTAACATTCACATGACTTCCTTTCAAAATATGGCAGTATTTTTTCCATTTCAAATGTTCTTGAGCCTTTAAGAAGGATCGTATCAAATGGTTGCAGCAACGTTTTTAACTTGCCTGCTGCTTCAGCATGCGTCTGTACTGTATACACATTCTTCATGCCATTCTTGCGAGCTGCCTCGGCAATATACGCTCCTAAATCACCTAATGTAATTAATATATCAATCTTTTCATCTGCAATAAGTTTTCCAATAACAGCATGCTCTTTGGGAGCCCATGCTCCTAATTCTCCCATACCGCCTAATACAGCAATTTTCCGTCCTTGCGTTAGCGACGCTAGTGTATGAATAGCACTGCTCATAGACGCAGGATTTGCATTATATGAGTCATTAATAAATGTGTACGAACCAATATGAACCAACTCTTCACGCAATGGAACACCTTTATACAATGCCAATCCCTGCTGCATCTGTTCTGGCGTTAATCCTGTAAGATATCCTACTGCAATAGCCGCCAATGCATTGTATGCATGATGTCTTCCAATGACAGGGACCTGCACGGCAAACGTTTTACCAAAACAATGGCAAGTAAAATGCAATCCTGTTGCGTTCATACTAATATTTTCAGCTCGCACATCTGCCGTATCTGCCGTCCCGTAACGAATGACACGCCCCTTACAAAGTTTATCCATATTCCGTACAAATGCATCATCATCATTTAAAACAGCCGTTCCCTGTTCATTCAAAGCTTGTACAAGTTCGCTTTTTGCTTTGGCAATGTTTTCCTGTGATCCTAACAACTCTATATGACTTTTACCTACATTAGTTACAACACCTACTGTAGGTTCAGCAATAGCCGCTAACTCTTGAATCTGCCCTAAGCCACGCATCCCCATTTCTACGACACATGCTTTATGTTCTGGCTTCAACTGTAGTAATGTCTTTGGCAGGCCGATTTCATTATTAAAATTTTTTTCTGTCTGCAGTACGGCATAGTTTTGTTGTAATACTGTCGCTATCAAGTTACGTGTCGATGTTTTGCCGACCGAACCAGTAACCGCAATCACAGGAATATGAAAGCGGCGACGATGAAAACGTGCCAGTCCTTGAAAAGCTTTTACCGTATCTTTTACAACGAAAATCGGAGCCTGAACCTGTTTATATTCATCACGAATTTCAGAGACAACAGCTCCTGCCGCACCATCTTGCAACGCTTGCAAAACAAAATTATGTCCATCAAAGCGTTCTCCCTTAAATGCAACAAATAATGATCCTTTTGCTATAGAGCGAGTATCTGTATTTACTTCGGAAAAAGAAATATCTTCACCCCATGGCACAAGCAATGTGCCATGGGTCGCTTCTTTTACTTCGCTAACTGTAAACATTATTTATTATCTCCCTTGTGCAGTTTCTGAACTGCTTTACGTGCTTCTTCACGATCATCAAAATGAATGGTGCCGTTTTTCAAAATTTGATAGGTTTCATGTCCTTTACCGGCAATTAAAACGATATCTCCCGGTTGTGCTAATTCAACAGCCCGGCAAATAGCCGTACGACGATCTACAATAACTTCATGATGCTGTCCTGGTTTTAGTCCTTGTCTTACGCCCGCTTCAACTTCTGCCACAATGGTATCTGGATCTTCTGAACGCGGATTGTCGGAAGTAACAATAGGAATATCTGCCAACTGTGCACCAATTTTTCCCATAATCGGTCGTTTTGTCTTATCACGGTCACCGCCGCAGCCAAAGACAACCAAAATATGGTTTGGTTTCATCGCACGTGCCGTTTCCAATGCCTTCTGCAAACTATCCGGTGTATGAGAATAATCAACAACAATTGCAAAGTCTTGTCCGGCTTCAACCAGCTCAAATCGTCCCGGTACAGAATGGAATGTTTGAATTGCTTTGTCAATCGTTGCTTCATCTACTCCTTCTGCATGCGCTGCACCAATAGCCGCCAACGTATTGTATTCGTTAAACAATCCGGTAATATGCATATGTAATTGTACATTCACAAACGGCCCTACAACATCAAAAGAAGACTTTTTCAATTCTACCTTTAAATTAGATCCTTTGAGATCTGCATTTTTCTCTACACCATATGTCAATACTTTGCATTGGCAAGATTTAAGGATAACCTTTGCCCACGGATCATCAATATTGACAATAGCTGTTTTATTTTCTTTTATATGATCTGCCAATGTTAAACTCTGGAATAATTTCGCTTTAGCAGCCACATAATTTTCCATAGTCTTATGGAAATCTAAGTGGTCCTGTGTCAAATTAGTGAAAACAGCCGTATCATATTCAATGCCTGCTACGCGATTTAATGCCAAGGCATGACTGGATACTTCCATAACAACATGAGTCATGCCTTTTTCATACATCAACGCCAAAAAACGCTGCAATTCGATAACGTCCGGTGTCGTATTATGAATAGGCAGTTCTTCATCATCAATCAAAGCATGAATTGTACCAATGACACCGACATGATATCCCGCAGCTCGCAGAATATGCGCAATAATATGGGTTGTCGTTGTTTTTCCATTGGTACCGGTAACACCGATCATACGCATTTTTTTACCCGGATAATCATAAAAATATGGTACCATATCTTCCAATGCATGGTGAATTTCCGGCACCAAAATCTGCACTGCCCCATGAGGTAAATCTAAATGTCTAGTCGTTAAGACAGCAGCTGCTCCTTTTTCTACTGCCTGTGAAGCAAATTTCGCACCATCTACATGTACACCAGAAATGCAGGCAAATAAATATCCCTGCTGGATATCCCGAGAATCTGAAGAAATACCTGTAATTTGGACATTACTATTCCCATCAATCGTATATATACCTTTGAGTTGTTTACAAAGTTCCTGTACTGTTTTCATATTCGTATTCCTCCTCAAAACATCAAATTTATATTATTAAAGGAAACAACAATAGCAGCCTTTGCACAAGGCTGCTGAAGTTGTATATTATCGGCTTTTTGTAGCAGCATGATACGTTTTAGATTGTGCATACAAAACATGAGTAGGCATGAGCATCCCCAGCTGACTTGTAGCTATCGTATAAATTCGTTCTGGAGATTCCAACTTAGCTATATCAATACGCAGACTATCATTTTCTTGCTGCAACTGCTGAATTTTTTCTCCTTCTTGTACTAACTCGTGGTTAAAATTAGATTGAACCGCTGTCAGATGAACATAGCCAAGCAAAAATCCGCCTAGCAGCACGCCTAAAAACAAGGTCCGCAAAACCATCTTGCTAAATTGATGGTGCATGCCATTAATCTTATTTACGGCTATACTGTAATTTTCTCTGCTTTCCTGCATATATTCTGCTTTTCTGGCCAGCATATTATATCACATCCACTTAAATTTAAATAATATTTATATAAATGACAGTCTCTGTATACCTTATTTCCGTATTCCTACTCGCAGTTTAGCACTGCGGGCACGCGGATTTTGCCTTAATTCTTCTTCAGAAGGCACAATAGGCTGACGCTTTACAGTTAAAATTGCTTTATGATGACATACGCATACCGGCATATCCGGAGGGCAAATGCAGTCTGTCGCCATTAACTTAAACGTTTTTTTTGTAATACGGTCTTCCAGTGAGTGAAATGTAATGACACAAATATGACCGCCTGGTTTAAGTCGCTGTGCAGCATGTTCCAGTGCATCACGAAGAATGCCTAATTCATCATTTACCTCAATACGAATTGCTTGAAACGTTCGTTTTGCCGGATGTGGACCATCTTTACGGGCACCGGCTGGAATCGCCTTTTTGATAATGGATACGAGCTCACTCGTTCGTTCGATAGGCTTTTCCTGACGAGCATGTACGATAAATGCAGCAATCCGCTTTGCCCAGCGTTCTTCCCCATATTGTTTAATGACATGATACAGTTCTTCTTGCCCATATGTATTGACAACCTCATAGGCACTTTTTGCTTGACTGTTATCCATCCGCATATCCAAAGGCCCATCCTGCATATACGAAAAACCTCGTTCTGGCGTATCTAACTGATAACTGGATACACCCAAATCAAACATAATTCCGTCTACAGCCTTAATTCCTAATTCATCGAGAACTTCACGCATATATTGAAAATTGCGCTGTACTAATATATGACGGCACGATATATCTGACAAACGTTCCGTTGCTGCTGTAATTGCATCTTTATCCTGATCCAATCCAATAATTAAGGCATCTTGATTCAAACGCTGTGCCAATGCATGCGTATGTCCGCCACCACCTAGCGTGCAGTCAACATATATACCGCTCGGGTTAGTGATTATATTATCTATCGTTTCTTGACGCAGCACGCTTATATGATGAAATTTCATCTTTCCTCCTAAAATTCCAGCTCTAGTGATTCATCCAGACTTTCGGCAATTGCTTCCATATCCGGAACAATTTTTGCTGCATACGCAGCGTAGGATTCGGCATCCCAAATTTCAATTTTATCGCCTGTTCCAATAACGGTCACATCTTTTTTTAATTTAGCATATCCACGAAGTGTACAAGGAATTAAAATTCGCCCTTGCTTATCAAATTCTACTTCCGCTGCACTGCCAAATAAAAAACGTTTAAATGCGCGAACATTTTCTTTAGAAGCTTTTAACTTTTTCATGCCATTTGCTAAATTCATCCACGCATCCATCGTGTATACGGAGAGACAACCTTCTAGTCCACGGGTGACAACACAATGCGGCCCCAATTCATCTCTGAACCTGGCCGGTAAAATCACACGTCCTTTCGCATCGATGGAATGCGAATATTCACCCATGAACACAAACTCGTCATCTCCTCTCCGCATCATTCACTTTTCACCACATTTTACCACATTTTCACACTATCTGACAATAAATATCCTGTGATTATACAAAAGTATATAAAAAAATTCACTATGCTTAAAATAAGCCTTTCCCAGAACCCTTGAAAAGTGCAAAAGTTTTTAGTTTTTTGTTTGAAGTTCAAAGAAAATGAACTGTTATGCTGCAGACTATACACGTAAAACGGCATAACAAAAGGACTGTAACAAAATGGACGAAATGTTCTTATTTGTTGCAGTCCCAATCAGTATTTAATTTATTATGAGAAGCTTAATGCAGTTAGCCCATATATCTGCTACGTGAGTATGTTTTCATTGCAGGGACACCATAACAGCTGACAGCCGTCTGTACAGCTCTACGCACGGCGTGTTCTACGACATAAGCTGCCATCGTTCCTGTTAGACTCATTTCAGCATGGACTTCACCGACACTCATGGCATACATCGAATCACCATCAGCTGTTGTATTCACAGGGCATATGGTTCGAACAAAACCATTACTTGCCATAGCGGCTATTTTTTTCATATGGGCCTTATCAAATTTTCCATTCGTTACGACTATACCAAGAGTTGTATTCGTTGTCCCTCCATCTCGTTGTGAAAACAGCGTATCCGCCTGACCATATTCTTCTAGCATGACTTGCCTCGAATTGGCAAATCCGTTGCCGTCAGCCAGACGCATGCCAGCAATAATTTGATTATTTTCTCCCAACACATCACCAACAGCATTCACAACCACAACAGCGCCTACCTGCAGTTCACCTGATTGCACAGCATACGCACCTACACCGGATTTCATCATGTATTTCGGTCCACATAATTTCCCAACAGTCGCCCCTGTACCTACGCCATAACACCCTTCCGTAAATCGTTGTTGTTCTGACGCCACACAGGCTTCATATCCCATTTGTGCATCAGGGCGGACATTTTGACCACATCCTAAATCGTAAATACAAGATGCTACAACAAGAGGAACTTTACAGATTCTAGTATCAAAACCAATATCATGTTCTTCTAAATACTTCATAACGCCTGTTGCTGCGTCCAAGCCATAGGCACTGCCGCCGCTAAGAAGGATAGCGTGAATTCTCTCAGCATTCGCTGCCGGATTCAGCAATTCTAATTCTCTGCTGGCCGGGCCGCCGCCACGAACGTCAACACCGCAAGGAGAACCTTGGGGACTAATGAGCACGGTACAGCCCGTTCCGCCGTCTTTGTTTTGTGCATTTCCAATCCGAATTCCTTGTATATCTGTTATTGCAATTGGGTTCATACCACTCGCCCTCTCTGAAGATACAGATTCACTTACTAAAACGTTTTCTTGTTATTTGTGATTTTTTGAAAATCTTTCCACAACATGCTCGGCTGTATACCTGTATTATTTTGATATTTACCATGCTGATATGTATCGTATTCTCCGTCAATATCATGATAATAAATTTGGCAAATTTCTACATTGGGATAAATACGAATCGGCTGTACACAGAAAATCTCTAACGTCCAGTAACCAGCAAAACCGACATCACCAAATCCAGCCGTCACATGAATAAATACACCTAAACGACCCACAGAAGAACGTCCTTCCAACATAGGAATATATCCTTCTGTCTTTGTATATTCATTAGTCCGACCTAAATATAATTTATTAGGCTGTAAAACATATCCTTCTTCCGGAATGGTAATGGTAGAAGCCGGATTTGGTTTTGCCATATCCAATTCATGATGGTCGTATGTCATTAGCTGATTATACAATGATAAATTGTAACTATTCGGATTGACCCGTTCCGGATGAAATGGGGTAATAACGATTTCTTTGCCAAGATGTTTTACAATTTCTTTACCTGATAATATCATGATGCCACTCGCTTTCTGTTTGCATACTTATTTTTTATCTTTTATTATAATACACTTTATCTATCCAAGCAAAGAAACTAATAATGGTCATCATACGTTTCTTTTTCGGCTTTCATGATATCAATCGCTCGTCTAGCTATTTTCTGCGGTCCCTTTCGTCCTTCTTGTATATAAAAACAAACATATAACCCTCTTACTGCATCAGCTAGATACAATGAATTCCCTTTAAAATAATAGGAATGACCCTCATATGTCTTGATAAAACCGCCTGTATCTCCTGGCAAAATCGTTTCAATTATCC
>CALBLM010000390.1 GCA_937895695.1 uncultured Megasphaera sp. | reverse complement strand
TATATAGGGCCATTCTTGTCGGTACTGTGCAACGGTTTTTAATTTAGGAAGCAGTCCTTTTTGTATGATTAATGCATAACAAAAAAGAGCAGACCAAACAATACGTGTTGCCAAAATATAAAATGCTGAAATATCCTGTAAAAGCATCCAAAATAACGGAAGCAATCCCCAAATAATTTGTCCCAGCAGCGTATAGCCTATGTATACATTCATTCCCATATCCCTCCGGCGTTAAAAATATGATATGATTATAACAAAGAATTTTAATCTTTGGCAAATACCAGTTACTACTGTAAATGAAGTATGAAACAATATATATAATAAAAAGTGTTCGGAAAAATATATGATTTTTAAAATAAATAAAAGATAAGCATATATAATACTTTACAAAATAAATAAAAGCAGTATAATATAGTTAATAAATGTAAGAAATGATTTATGCATGACAAATAAAATATGAAAGAACGCAAGGATGCGCGTATAGTAAGCGTGTTCTTGTGTTTTTTTTATTTTTGTCAGTATGTCAGGAGGGGATTGGTATGAAGAATACAGGGATTTTTAGAACCAAAAGTATTGCTGATTTTATGGAAGAGACCAAGCTGGACGGGGGCATGAAACGTACGTTGGGCACATTCGGTCTGACAATGCTGGGCATTGGCTGTATTGTAGGTACAGGAATTTTTGTATTAACCGGCATTGCAGCAGCCAACTTTTCGGGACCGGCCTTGGTTATTTCATTTATCATCGCGGCGTTAGCTTGCGGCTGTGCTGCATTATGTTATTCTGAATTTGCTGCTATGATTCCGGTAGCCGGTAGTGCCTATACATATGGGTATGCCGTGTTAGGTGAATTTTGGGCTTGGATTATTGGCTGGGATTTACTATTGGAATATAGCTTAGGTCTGAGTGCCGTATCGATTGGATGGGCTGCGTATTTGTCTAATATTTTCTTGAATTTAGGCATTACCATTCCCTCGTTTTTGATGGCAAGCCCTTTAGAAGGCGGTGTTGTCAATTTACCTGCCATGGCGATTATTTGGGTGATTTGCTTCATTAATATGCGTGGTGTTACACAAAGTAGTTTTGTTAATAATTTAATTGTCATTATTAAATTAGCGGTTGTGGCATTATTCATTATCTTAGGTATAGGACATGTAGATGCTTCGAATTGGCAGCCTTTCATGCCGTATGGCTGGTCAGGCGTATTAACCGGTGCATCTGTTGTATTTTTTGCATATATTGGGTTTGATGCGGTATCCACAGCAGCTGAAGAAGTAAAGAATCCGCAAAAATCCATGCCGCGCGGCATTATTTTATCGCTTGTTATTTGCACTATATTATATATTTTAGTTTCTGGTATTTTAACAGGAATAGTACCGTATCTCCAGTTTAAGAGTGTTGCCGCACCGGTAGCTTTTGCATTGCAGACTATTGGGTATCATTGGGGTGCTGCTGTTGTATCGGTTGGTGCCATTTGTGGGTTAACCTCGGTATTGCTGGTATTATTCTTTGGTCAAAGCCGTATTTTATTTGTTATGTCTCGTGATGGATTGTTACCTAAATTTTTTGGCCGAATTAGCCATAAAACCAAAGTGCCTGTTCGCAGTTCGTTGTTAGTTGCAATGATTACGTCGATCTTGGCAGGAGTTACACCAATTGGTATTGTCGCTGAAATGGTCAACATTGGGACACTGGGTGCGTTCATTATTGTTGCTGGCGCTGTATTGGTTCTTCGTAAAAGACAGCCGAATCGAGTTCGTCCATTTAAATGTCCTTTCGTACCAGTTCTTCCTATCTTGGCAATAATCTTCTGCGGCATTTTGATTATTATGCTGCCGACGATTACACAGATTCGGTTCTTAGTATGGCTGGTTATTGGTTTAGGTGTATATTTTGGCTATGGATATAAACACAGCATTATTACGAAAGCTAAAATGGGAAAACTGCATCAGGACATGCCTGTATCCACTGCATCCCATGTAGAAAACAGCGAATCGTCCCTTTCTTCTACACATGCACATTAATTGTACTCGTGTCGATAAGACAGCTCTGAATGGTTGAGAGCTGTCTTTTTTTGTCAAATGAAAAAAGATTCAGTATAATAACTATAGTATGATAGATAGGAGTATATACCATGAGAAAAAAACATATATATATAATTGCCTGCGGCGGTACTATTGCCGGAAAAGCAGCGTCAGCAGAAGATTTGACAGGATACAAAGCAGGGGAAGCGACGATTGAAGAATTATTGGCGGCTGTACCCGAAATTACGCAATATGCAGACGTAAAAGGAGAACAATTTTGCAATATAGACAGTTCGAATATGAGTGAATCTCTTTGGATTGCCTTAGCTGCTCGGGTGCAGAATGCGGCCGATGATGATAAAATAAACGGCATCGTGATTACCCATGGAACGGATTCGTTGGAAGAAACGGCTTACTTTTTGCACTTGACCGTTCATACATCTAAGCCCATCGTCCTTGTTGGTTCGATGCGACCTGCTACTGCAGTCAGTGCTGACGGGCCGTTGAATTTATTGGAAGCTGTACAAGCTGCTGTAGATCCAGCATTGGGAAAAGTTGGCGTTGTCATTATCATGAATGGCGTTATTCATAGTGCACGATTTGTTGAAAAAACGGATACAACCCATGTAGATACATTTAAGAGTCGGCAAATGGGATGTTTGGGATTTATGCAGGATGGTCAGCCACATATATACCAAGCACCGCTTCGTCGTCATACGGATTCATCACAGCTTTATTGTACTGGTAAGGAAAAACTGCCGCCAGTTGCCATTATATATGCCTACGTTGGCATGTCTCCTTCGTTGATACAAGCGGCGGCAATACATGCAGAGGGACTTATTTTAGCGGGGTTAGGACATGGGCAGATGCCGGATGATATATGGGAAGCTGTGCAGCAAGTAGAAAGACAAGGATGCGTCGTAGTTCGTGCATCGCGAACCTTAGGAGGCATAGTCAGTGCAGTTCCTAAATATGCTTCCCTTTTGTGTGCGGATACGCTAACGCCGCAAAAGGCAAAGATTTTATTGCAGCTAGCCCTTTTACAGACGCATGATATAGAAAAAATACGATATTTATTTCAAGAATATTAAGGAGATAGTTGAATCACGATATGGGAACTATTCCCTATTTTTAGCGGGTGTGATAAAATAATAAAGATATGTAATATGCGTCAATCCGTTAAATACACAAGCATATGTTACAAATAGATAGGAGAGATAGAGATGAAAAAATATACTAAAATTTTTGCAGTAGCAGCATTAGCTGCTAGTATGAGTACTGGCATTTTTGCAGCATCTGCTACAACGCCGTTGAAGGATATTGATTCCTATTGGGGAAAGACAGCGATTGAATATTTTTATGATAATCATTATGTCAGTGGTACGAATGGTCAGTTTTATCCTAATGAAGATATTACACGTGAAGGCATTGCAGCGATTATCAATAATATGCTGGGAGATAATGCCGTTGTCAAAACAGCAAGCTTTTCTGATGTAAAGGGAAGATGGTCTGAACATGCTATTTCTTCTTTAGTTGATAAACAGATCATGAAGGGATACAGCAATAATACCTTTAAACCGCAGCAAAAGATTACGCGAGAAGAATTTGCTGTCATTGTATATAATTATATGAGTTATAAAGGCATCAATGTGGGTGGACAGCCTGTTTCCTATGCCGATGGTGCAACGATTTCGCCGTGGGCTAAGGATGCTGTTAATACGTTGGGTGCAGCAGGTTATATGACGGGTGCATATAATCGCTTTAATCCGAAAAAATATGTTACCCGTGGGGAAGCTGTCAACGTATTATACCGGGTTGTAACTGGTAATACGGCTGCCAGCAAAGAAACGGCGGCAGTGCAAGGCTCCTTGGAAACGCAAGTGTTTAAAGATATAAAAGATACCTATGGTTCTGTAAAAGAATTTGCGAAAGACGGTATTATGTATTGGCAGGGTGATAAGCTGCGCATCGGTGTAAAAACACCGAAGAATAAAGAAAAATTGGAACAGGTTATTGCTGCTGATAAGGATATTCCGGCAGAATCTGTCTATGTACAATCCGCTACATATAGCTATGATGATTATAAAAATTTAATGGCTCAAGCTGAAAAAATTTATCGTGCTACGGAATCAACCAATTCGACTGTCAACACGGATGTAGATTATCTAAATGAAAAAGTTGTATTGACTGTAAGCTCTATTTCAAAAGAAACCCAGTCCAATTTGAATAAAGCGTTGGGCAGTGCACTGCGTATTGTAATTCAATAATGTCCTTTGTAAAGGAGTTTGGCAATGAAACATAAAACATGGGCTGCGTTGATGACAGCAGCCACGATTTTAGGTGCTTCGTTTACAACATTGGCAGAGGCTCCATATACGGATTTGGATGCGTTGCAAAGCCGTGATGCTGTCGATTATCTATATGATATTCATTGTCTGTCCTTTGTAACGGGCAGCCAATTTCTTCCCAACCAGCTGATGACGCGTGGTGATTTAGCACAGCTTGTATATCAAGCAGCAGCTAGTATGCCTCCCGTTTCGTATTCATTTACAGATGTGAAGGCTGATCAGGCTGCCGATGCAATAGCTGCCGTATCGGCAGAAGGAATTTTATCGGGGTATGCAGATGGTTCATTTCAACCAGATAAAATAGTCAGCCGAGAAGAATTTGCCGATGTTATCTATCGGTATTTACAGTATTGTCGTATTGTGGATATTGCACAATTGAATACGACACAGTCACCCTATGCAGATGAAAATCGTATTGATGTAGCTTACAAAAAAGCGGTAGATACGTTATATGCAAAACGAATTATGATACCTGCAGATAATCGATTCCGCCCACAAGAGGGGATTACGCGGGCCGATGCAGCAGAAGCTATGTACCAGATACTTCATTCTGATGGGAAATATGTTTCGCATGTTCAGATAGAAACGCAAGTTCTCAA
>CALBLM010000389.1 GCA_937895695.1 uncultured Megasphaera sp. | reverse complement strand
GTATACGGCGCAGCAGCGCCGGTATTTCTTCTTGAAACGCCGCATAACAATCAGGACAACCAAACTTCCCCAATCTGTTAAATTCACTATATGTCATACCGCAGCTGGTACACTGTGGTTCTTCTTTGGAAGGATCGTCATAGTCAGGATAGACCATTTTACGAAAAAAATCATTATCAACCATATTAAATCCGCGAAATTCATTTTGGCTGTGCTGTGCGTTTGCACATTCAGCACATAAATGCATATCGATTCGATGTCCATGTTCAAATGCAGTAATATGAACAACAGCCTCTCTCTTTTTGCATATATCACATAACACGGCTATCACGCTCCTTTCGCTGCGTTAGCGCAAGTTGAGATGCTGTATGATGTGACTAAGAACAGCCATTCGCTGCGTTTCATCACTCACATCTTTATACAATGCCTCAAAGGTATGATGCATTAAAATCGCTTCCCGATTTGTCAGGCGATGCTGCTTGATCAGCTGATACAAAAAACCATCCAAATCTTCCATGGTAATCCGTACAGCCGGCAACCGTTCTTGTATCAAAACCGGTGTGCGATCCTTTTTTTTCGGCGTAAGCTTAATGATGCGCACAAATCCGCCCGATCCACGCCGAGATTCTACTAAAAATCCCTTATCACTAGAAAATCGAGTACTTAAAACATAACTAATCTGTGAAGGCGCACAATTTAATTCATCTGCCAATTCATTGCGCCGCAATATAATATTTTCTTCCTCTTCTTCTAATAGTTTATGCAATATAAATTTTTCAATTTTATCAGCCAATACACTCATACAAATCACCCGTTTTATAGAATAAAAGAGTGTTAAAGTCCGGTTTTCTCCTTTTTGACTTTCACTCCCTTACATTATATTCGTCTTTTTGACTTTTTGCAAGAAAATGACAGTAAAATCGCATAAAAAGAACTCCCAATGCATAATCGGGAGTTCAATAATCATATATACGTATATCGCTTACTGCTTAGGTGCTTCAATTGGATCATAATCGGCCGGTTTATCCACAATCGTCGCTTCATCGATTGCTGACGGCACTGGGGAAAATCCTTTACGGAATAATTGACGTATTGCCGTTACATACGCAGGAATGATTTGATCCATCAGCAAATATCTCTTTCTAAATAAATTTCGTTTTTGGGATTTAATTTCCGCATATTTACGACGTTTTTCTTCAATAGGCAACCGAAAATACCAGGATTCCTTTGGATCACAAACAGCACCTTCATCGTTCCAAAAACTATTGAAATTTGTTTTTTTAGAACGATTGCCACGCAGTATATGACTATTAGTATAAAATCCCTCGTCACTGATAACATACATATCATAAATACCCAACGTCTGTACAAAAATACGCATGAGATATAAAATAAAATTTTTGGGACGATAGCCAAATAATTTTTTAGTCAATACTTTCGTCGTATCTAATCCATGCTTAGAGCCCTGGATCGTGCCGATATACATGGACGGTTTACCGTCTTTGTTGTAATCAAAGCGGAAATTAAAATGATAAATCATTTCTCCTTCATGATACAAATAGAGCGACATAAATCCTTCTTTACGCTGTCCTGTGTCAAAAATAAGCCGTACTTCCAACGGCATAGATGCATCATTGGATTTCCACAACGTATATCCCTGGCCCCAATAGATAGTATGAATCACTTCATCCGTAAAGAAAGTCCGCAAAATGGTAAAATGATGCAAAAGCGCATCAAGCCTCTGTGTCATCGTCGAATTTTTAAACAGAAAAACACGTGTCATTACTTCTTGAAAATCCGGATCCTGCTGTTCCAAAAATCCCTTCATCGGTTCATATGCATCAAAAAACGCATATAATTTTTCAAACAAATTTCGATTGGCAGCCGCACGGAAAAAGAAGACGACTGCCCGTTTATTTTCCTGAAAATTGCGAGGGCCATAAATACGACGGGACAATCGCCAAAAATAAGATATGCTATGCATGAAAGCGCCTCCTTCGCAGGCAATATCGTAACCCGTAAAATACTATCAGCAACGTATATTATACATTTTTTCTCATTTCTCTGTCAATATTGCAAATCTTTCCGCATAAAAAAAGAAATAGAACCATTTACATTCTATTACTAGATACGCAATCTATAGACTCCTCACCCAATGAACGAATTGATCTATACATATAGAATTATGATATATGACAAACAAAAGAGGTCCACCCAACCCGATAGAGTCAGGGAACCTCTTTTATTTATCAGCTTCTTATTGCGCAAATACTGCTGTTATTCCGTATACTCATTAGCTACATGCAAACGGCATAATGCTCTCTGCATTGCTAACTTAGCTCGTTCTACATCTATATCGCCATGATTATCATTGAGTCTTTTTTCTGCTCGTTCTTTTGCAGACTGAGCACGTTTGACATCAATAGCACGCGGCAATTCCGCAGCCGGTGAAATCACTGTCATCACATTGTCATTGATTTCCAAAAAACCAGCGGCAACAGAAAGACATTTACGCTGACCATTTTTATCATAGAAAAGTGGTGCAATGCGTAACGATGCAATAAGCGGCGCATGATTTGGCATAATCCCCAAATCGCCGTCTAATGCCCGAACTAAAACGAATTCTACATCTTCCTGCAGTACAGCAGCATCAGGCGTAATGACTTCCAAATGGATAGTCTTTCCTTTTTCTGCCATAGCCTATTCTCCTTTCAGAGTCTTGGCCTTTTCGTATGCTTCTTCGATATTGCCTACCATATAAAATGCCTGTTCCGGCATGTCGTCGCATTTACCGGACAAGATTTCTTCAAAGCCTTTAATCGTATCTTTCAGCGGTACATACCGTCCCGGTTGGCCTGTAAACTGTTCAGCAACAGCAAATGGCTGGCTCAGGAAACGCTGAATCTTACGAGCACGAGCAACAGTAAGTTTATCTTCTTCCGATAATTCATCAATACCCAGGATAGCAATAATATCCTGTAAATCATTGTATTTCTGTAAAATAGCCTGTACTTCACGAGCTACTTTATAGTGTTCTTCTCCGATAATATGCGGATCAAGAATACGGGATGTAGAATCCAATGGATCTACAGCCGGATAAATCCCTAATTCAGCAATTTGACGAGACAATACGGTCGTCGCATCCAAGTGAGCAAAGGTTGCTGCCGGAGCCGGGTCCGTCAAGTCATCGGCAGGAACGTAAACGGCCTGTACGGAAGTAATAGAACCGTTTTTAGTTGATGTAATACGTTCCTGTAAGGCACCTACGTCAGTACCCAATGTCGGCTGATACCCAACGGCAGACGGAATACGTCCAAGTAATGCCGATACTTCAGAACCAGCCTGAATGAAACGGAAAATGTTATCAATAAAAAGCAATACGTCTTGATGTTCTTGATCACGGAAATATTCTGCCATCGTAAGACCCGTCAAGCCGACACGCATACGAGCTCCTGGTGGTTCATTCATCTGGCCGTATACAAGCGCAGTCTTGCTGATAACGCCTGATTCTTTCATTTCATTCCACAAATCGTTGCCTTCACGCGTACGTTCACCAACGCCCGTAAATACGGAATAACCGCCATGTTCAGTGGCAACATTGTGAATCAATTCCATAATAAGGACGGTCTTACCTACACCAGCACCGCCAAACAAACCAATTTTACCACCTTTGGCATATGGAGCAATCAAGTCAACAACCTTAATGCCTGTTTCCAAAATTTCTGTACCTGTTGCCTGGTCTTCAAACTTCGGAGCCGGACGATGAATCGGCCAATAATCATCAGCCTTTACTTTTTCATCTACTTTATCAACAGTCTGACCTAAGACATTAAAGATTCGGCCTAAAACACCCTTGCCAACAGGAACCTTAATCGGGCCCCCCGTATCTTCTGCAGCCATTCCACGAACGAGACCGTCTGTCGAGCTCATGGCAACACAGCGTACTACGTCGTCGCCTAAATGCTGCATAACTTCTGCTACTAAGTCAATAGCCTGATCGCCTTCACCGCCAGTAACGTGAATAGCGTTGTAAATTGCCGGCAAATCTGCTTCAGAAGCAAACCGCACGTCAATAACAGGGCCAATGACCTGTACTACTTTCCCAATGTTATTGCTCATGAAGAGGTTCTCCTCTCTTTTTTAATTTCCAATCCAATGCACGACTATTGGAGGGCATTGGCACCGCTGACGATTTCCGTCAGTTCGTTCGTAATACCAGCCTGACGAACTTTATTATAATGAACTGTCAGTTTATCAATCAATGCACTGGCATTATCCGTTGCTGACGTCATTGCCGTCATCCGGGATCCCAGTTCACTTGCAGCTGATTGAAGCAAGCTGTTATATACGACCATATCTAAATACTGCGGCAAAATCGATTCCAGTACTTGTTGTGGATCTGGCGCAAACAAGTATTCTCCCCTCGGTTCTGTCGTCTTATCTTCGGCGTTTGGCACAATAGGCAGCATTTTAACTGTTTGAAGTTCTTGTGACAAAGCAGATTTAAACTGCGTATAAATAATATACACTTCATCCACTTCACCTGATAAGAATTTTTCTACTGCCAAATGGGCAATGCGCTGAGCATGAACTAGTTGTGGTTTATCAGAAAAACCAGTCCATTTCTTGTCCGGCACAATATGGAGATGTTTTAAATATTCAGCAGGTTTACGACCTGTAACCAAAAGGCATGATGCATCGCGTGGTTTATCTTTAAGGACCGCAACCATCGCCTTATTCACGTTGGAATTAAATGCGCCGGCAAGCCCTTTATCGGAGCCTATAATAATATAACATACTTTTTTTACAGTATCATGCGGCTTAAATAACGCAATGCCATCTCCCGTTGCAGCTGCCGATAAGCGCTGCAACATCCCTTCAATTTTTTCAGTATAAGGTGCTGTAGCCAGCGCCCGATCCTGTGCACGGCGCAGTCGTACGGAGGATACCATCTTCATGGCCTTAGTAATCTGCTGAGTATTCGTAACGGACTTAATCCGTCTATTGATTTCGCGTGCACTCGGCATAGGTTATTCCTCCTCTTTAATTAATTCATGAGAAGTGCCATATTGTTTTGTATATTCACTAATTGCTTTCTGAAGCGTTGCTTCTGCATCTTTGCCGAGTTCTTTTGTTGTTTTAATGCTTTCGCCAACATCTGGATAATTAGCATGCATAAATTTAATGAACCCGTCAGCAAACTGCGTTACTTCTTCTACTTGAATCGGCATCAGGTAATTTTTAACAGCTAAATAAATCTGCATAACCTGATCTTCAACAGGCATTGGCTGGTACTGCGGCTGAATTAATAACTGCATCGTACGTTTACCTTTATCAATCTGGGCTTTCGTGTTTTTATCCAAGTCAGAGCCAAATTGTGCAAACGCAGCCAATTCACGATATTGTGCTAAATCCAAGCGCAATGTGCCGGCAATATTCTTCATAGCTTTAATCTGTGCAGACCCACCAACACGAGATACAGATAAGCCAACATTGATAGCCGGACGAATACCAGAGTTAAACGCTTCGGTTTCCAAGAAAATTTGGCCATCTGTAATGGAAATAACATTGGTCGGAATATATGCAGATAAGTCACCAGCCAGTGTTTCAATAATCGGAAGAGCCGTAATAGAACCGCCGCCTAATTCTTTAGACAGTTTAGCTGCCCGTTCCAGTAACCGAGAATGTAAGTAAAATACATCGCCCGGATATGCTTCACGTCCTGGTGGACGACGCAGAAGCAAACTCATTGCACGATATGCCTGTGCATGTTTGGATAAATCATCATATACACAAAGAACGTCTTTACCTTTATGCATAAAATATTCGCCCATGGATACACCGGAATATGGTGCCAAATACTGGAGTGGTGCACCATCAGATGCCGTAGCTGCCACAACGATAGTGTACGACATAGCGCCATGTTCTTCCAACGTACGAACAACCCGTGCAACTGTAGATGCCTTTTGGCCGATAGCTACATATACACAAATGACACCGCTGTCTTTTTGATTCAAAATCGTATCAATAGCAATGGCTGTTTTACCGGTACCGCGGTCACCAATGATTAATTCACGCTGTCCGCGTCCGATTGGTACCATCGAGTCAATGGCTTTTAATCCAGTCTGAAGCGGTACTTTAACTGGCTGCCGATCGGCAATACCAGATGCTTGAACTTCTACACGACGTGTTTCCGTCGTTTTAATTTCACCTTTACCATCAATCGGTGCGCCCAACGGATTTACAACACGTCCAATAACAGCATCTCCGACAGGAACACTCATAACACGTCCTGTACGACGAACTGTATCTCCTTCTTTAATGAGCGAGTCATTACCAAGCAATACTGCACCAACATTATCTTCTTCCAAGTTCAAGGCCAGTCCATATACACCATGAGGTAATTCCAATAATTCCCCAGACATGGCCTTATCCAAACCGTAAATATGGGCAATGCCGTCCCCGACTTCCAGAACGGTGCCGACATCATCGACATTCATTTCCACATTATAATCTTCGATTTGTTTTTTGATTATAGCCGTAATTTCTTCTGGCTTCATTTTCATTATTCGTCCGTCACCCCATTCATTGCGTCATTTTGCATCAGCATATGCTGCATATCCTGCAGCTGACGTTTCAGACTACCATCAATTAATCTGTCGCCAATCTGAATCACCATGCCGCCAATAATAGACGGATCTACATAATAGAGCAGTTCTATTTTTTTACCGGTCATTTTTTCTAGATTCGTGCGAAGCTGTGTTTCTTCTGCTGTTGTCAACTTCTTAACAACCCGAACTTTCGCAACTTCAATGTGTTGAGCCCGACGTGCCAAATCGATAAATCCATCGATTGCCAAACGCAGCTTCACGAGCTCTATCAATCATGACATAGATGAACTGCAGCACTAATGGCGATACATCTGCTGCAAAGACTTTTTGTATTGTTTCTTTTTTAGACTGAGGCGGTACAAGAGGATGGTTCAAAAATTTCCATAAATCCGGATTTTCTTGAAACGTATCCCGTACTTTTTTCAGTTCTGTTCCAAATTCTGTAAGCTTTTTTTGCTCGCTGGCAATGTCAAACATTGCCTGGCTGTATTTGCTATAAATCGTTTCGGGTATCATAACGATCAGTTCCCTTTCATACGGCTATTCGTCTGGAGCTGATTAATGCATTCTGCAACCAGTTTTGCGTTCATATCTGTATTCATGTTCTTCTGCAGTAATTTTTCTGCCACAGCCATAGACAGTGTTACTACTTCTTTACGCATGTCCCTGATAGCAGCTTCCCGTTCATTCGCAATTTCTGTCTGAGCAACTTGTTTTTCTCGGGCAATTTGCGCACGAATTGCATCCAGCTGTGCTTGCGCTTCTTTATCAGCTTGTTTTACAGCTTTATCGACAATAGCTTGGGCTTTGGTCTGTGCTTCCCGAATCTGTGCTTCATAATCAGCTTTTAATTTGTCAGCTTCCTGACGAGCTTTCGCAGCTTCATCCAAATCACTGGCAATTTTATTACGTCGTTCTTCCAATGTTTTTAACAATGGTTTATACGCAAACTTTGCCAAAATAACGACTAAGACTATGAAGTTGATAATCTGGAACAGTAAGGTACCATTTAAGTTAACCAATATGCGTCCCTCCCCTGTTGTAATGGATCATCCATTGTAGACAAATTAAAACAGGCTGGCAAACGGATTGGCAAATACCAATACAATGGCGATAACCGCTGCAATGATAGGCATAGATTCAATCAAGCCAATAGAAATAAGCATATTAACCAGCAATTTGCCACCCATTTCCGGCTGACGAGCAACACCTTCAAGCATCTTAGATGCTGCATGTCCATCACCAATTGCAGCACCAAGAGCTGCCAAACCAATGCCTACGCTGGCACCAAGGGCTGATAATGCTAATACGAGTGCTTTTTCCATAATAAATGACCTCCTAAATATACATAACTGCTGTCTCCATCTTTAATTTTCTGCAAAAGACGGAGCTAAGTATGATGTTGTTAAAATGGTAAAGATAAACGCCTGAATCAATCCGATAACCAGACTAAAAATAAGCCAAATAATCGGAATGCCTACCGGCACAAGGAAATACAATACTTCCAACAAAATTTCTCCGGCTAAGATATTACCAAAAAGACGAAATGCTAATGTTAACGGTTTCGTAACTTCTTCCATCAAATTGATAACAACAAATGGCGCAAATGGTTTGAAAAAGTGTTTAAAGTGTTTATTGAATCCTTGGTTCTTTAGAGCCATAAAGTGGACCATAAAAGAAGAAACCAAAGCTAATGCAACAGTCGTATTTAAATCATTGGTTGGTGATGCCAATATATGAGGACTTGGCAACAACCCTAATTCATTTGCGAATAAAATGAACAAAAACATTGACAAAAGGACTGATACTACTTGGCCGTATTTT
>CALBLM010000388.1 GCA_937895695.1 uncultured Megasphaera sp. | reverse complement strand
GTAGGGCCGCCGGCTTCAACGCAAACGATATTCTTATAACCTATAGCCGTTACATCTTCTAAGGAAAATACACCCTTCTGCGTTCGCATCAATTCAAGTACCGTCTGTACAGGCTGATCGCTGCGCAGACTAACTGTCGAATCCGCTTTGGGATCACAACCAATTTGCATAACCTGCAATCCTTTTTCTGCCAGTGCTGCTGCCATATTGGAAACGGTCGTCGATTTGCCAATCCCGCCCTTTCCATATACTGCTATTTTTATCATCACAATCCCACCTTTCTACCTGTAAGGTATTAGCAAATGCGTGGCAACAATTCACCACCCGGAGGCGGCAGCAATGTTTCTGCACCGATTTCAGTCTGTACAACAACGCGTCCCGGCTGTTCCGCCGTTACTTCGCCAATAATGGCCGCTTGTTGGGAGTATGGGCCTTTGCGCAGTGTATCAACAAGAGCCTGGGCCTTGTCTTTCGGGGCAAAGACAACCAAACGACCTTCACATGCCAAATACAATGGTTCTAATCCCAACATACCGCATACGCCGCGAACCGAGGAATCTACAGGAATAGCCTGACTATTTAAACGAATACCTACCTGACTCTGTCCAGCAATCTCATATAATACCGTTCCTACACCACCGCGCGTGGCATCGCGAATAACATGAATATCTTTTGTCACATCCAACATCGCACGAACGGTTCCCCATAAAGGAGCACAATCACTGGTTACATCGGCATCAATGCCAAATTCATTACGTGCTAACAAAATAGTACATCCGTGTCTACCAATATCACCCGTTACAATGACGGCATCACCTGGCTTTGCCTGCGTTCCCGACGTATGTACGCCGTCTATAATGCGTCCAATACCTGTCGTCGTAATAAATAGGTTATCTACCTGACCCTTACCGGCAACTTTCGTATCGCCGGCTACAATACGCACACCGGCTTCAGCCGCTGTTTTTTCCATAGCTGCCGCATATTCTTCTACTTTTGCCAGCGGAAATCCTTCTTCAATGACAAAGGCACACGATAAATATAATGGCTGCGCCCCCATACATGCCAAATCATTCACAGTACCGCAAATACTTAATTTACCAATATTTCCGCCAGGAAATTCCGATGGCGATACGATAAATCCATCGGTCGTAAAGGCCAGGCGAGCATCACCAACGGGCAGTACTGCCGCATCATCACCCGTAAATTGAGGGTTGGCAAAATGCGCTTTAAATACGGTATCAATTAATTCGGCAGTTTGTCTGCCGCCGGCTCCATGGGCCAGCGTTACTACATCATTCATGTAACATTCCTCCATATTGATAATATGCCGAACAAGCACCTTCATGAGATACCATACAAGCTCCCACAGGATGTTCCGGCGTGCATCCCTTAGCAAAAACAGGACAATCAGACGGTTTACATTTGCCCTGCAATACATCACCGCAACGGCAAGCCGGATTGGCATGGCCATGCATGGAAGGTACATCATATTTTTTTCGTGCATCATAGGCTGCATAGGAAAGGCGCAACTGCATGCCTGATTGTTTAATCATCCCTAAGCCGCGCCACTGTGAATCGCAAGGTTCCATGACTTCAGCCATGAGTTGCTGCCCTGCCTGACTTCCCGTTTCTGTAACCACACGGGGATAACAATTTTTAAAAAATGGTTTTCCCTGGGGAAATTTCACTAAAATAACAGCTAATGCTGTCAGTAGTTCTTTCGCCGTAAATCCGGCAACTACACCGGACACGCCTTCTTGCACTAAAGCTTCGCAATGGCTTGTGCCCATGACAGCCTCTACATGACCGGGATATAAAAATGCATCAGCACTGCCTTTCAAGGCTTCATAGGCTTGGGGCATCGTTTTATTCGCTGTCAGAATAGAAAAATTAGTTACTTTTTCGGACTGCGCTTTTTTTACGGCCAAACAACTTGCCGGTGTCGTCGTTTCAAATCCAACAGATAAAAAGACCACCTCTTCTTCACAGTGAGTCTGCGCATACGTTACCGCATCAAGAGGCGCATAAACAACTTCAATATGAGCACCTTGACTACGGGCACCGGCTAAACTCATCGCAGAGCCGGGTACGCGGACTAAATCGCCAAAAGTACAAATGGTCACGCCTTTATGTAATGCTAGCCAAAGAGCTTCATCAATAAAATCGACAGGCGTCACACAAACAGGACATCCCGGTCCAGAAATCAATTCAATTTGCGGCGGTAAAATCTGCCGAATACCTAGGCGAAAAATTTCATGCGTATGGGTACCGCAAACTTCCATAATACGAATGGGCGGTCCATCGTACTGTTGAATGATTTCCAACGCAGTCCGCTTTTTCTTCATTTCCATTATAAATCCTCCAAGATATCATCCGTTTCATCAGCATCATCATTGGTAATTTTAGCAATTGCCATGCCAGCATGAACCATCACATAATCTCCTGGATCTAGATGATCCATCAGTTCTGCAGACACTTCTCGCTTAGCCCCTGATGCATCTACCAAAGCCATCCCATTTTTTATCGTTACTACTCGTGCCGGTAATCCAACGCACATATCAAATTCCTCCTTTATGATACTTTGCATATATTGCCTGTCCCAAGGCAATTCCACCGTCATTAGGCGGTACTAACTGATGTTTCAATACAGTAAATCCCCGTTGCTGCAGCATCGTATCGCATAAACGAAGCAGCAAGGTATTTTGAAATACGCCGCCGCTAAGGGCCACGATGTCAGATTTCACTTCATCCCGTGCTTTTTCACAAGCTTGTACAATCAGCCTAGCCAATACAACGTGAAAACGATAGGCTAATACCGATATATCTTCTCCCGCCAGTCGTCGTTGCACAATATCTTGTACCAATTGATCCGTAGGCATGATATATCTATCTTGTCTGCCTGCTTTGATAGGGGCTGTTATGTTGGGCATTACCGCCATTTTTTGTCCTCGTTCGGCAGCAAATTGCAATTTCATCGCCCCTTCGCCTTCAAACGTTGACGCACGGCATAATCCTAATATCGCACTAACTGCATCAAATAACCGTCCTGCACTAGTAGAAATAACACTATTAATCTGCTGACGAGTCATAAACAGCTGTGCCTTATAGTTTGCCTCATCACAAAGTTGCAGTTTCTGAACAACATCATAGGAATCTCCAAAAAGTTGTATGACTAAACTAACAGCAATACGCCAACCTTCTTTCGCCGCTATATCGCCGCCACGCTGCCAAAATGGTGTAATCGAGCCAAAACGTCGAAATCCCCGTACGTCACATATCAAAATTTCTCCGCCCCAAATTGTTCCATCCGTTCCATAACCAGTTCCATCCATCGCAACGCCAATGACAGCTTGGTGTACACAATTATGTTCTGCCATGCAAGATAAAATATGAGCATAGTGATGCTGTATTTCAATAACGGGATATCCCAATCCATGGGCCATTATCGTCGTATTGTACCGAGGATGCTTATCACAAGCAACAACAGTCGGTGAAATTTCTAACAATCGTTCCATCCGAACCATAGACTCTCGCAGTGCTGCTATTGTCCGTATATCTGCCATATCACCCACATACGGCGACAAGTAATATAAATTATCTTTGTTCAGGCAAAACGTATTTTTTAACTCACCGCCCATAGCCAGTACACTCGGCCCCGCTTCTTCTCCCACAAAGAATGGCAACGGCGCATAACCGCGAGAACGCCGTATCATATACGGGCTATGGTCATAAAAATCCATGACCGAATCATCCGCACGCAGCCGAATCGTTCGATTATGAGTCAGAACCAAATCACACATACCCAACACTTCCTGCTCTATGTCTTCATCAGTACGACAAATTGGCGCACCGGCGGCATTGGCACTTGTCATCACCAAGGCATCCGGCATACGCAACTCATCATCATAGGTAAACAACAATAAATGAAGTGGCGTATACGGCAACATAATGCCGATTTTAGGATTATCTGGAGCAATATAATGAGACAAACTCGTTTTCTCTTGTTTTTGCAACAACATAATCGGCTTTTCATGTCCATCGAGTATGGCTTCTTGCTCTTTAGAAACCAGGCATTCCCGTTTAGCCGCTGCTAAGTCTTGCATCATAACGGCAAAGGGTTTCACTGGCCGATGTTTCAACTGCCGTAACCGTTGTACAGCCGTATCATTTGTCGCATCACAACAAAGATGAAAACCGCCAATGCCCTTTACGGCTATAATATTACCGTCATAAATGGCCTCTCTTGCCTTTACGATAGCATCTCTGTTTCGTTCTTTTCTTCCCAGCAGATACACTTCCGGTCCGCAGTCAGGACAACAAATAGGTTGCGCATCATAGCGTCGCGTTTCTACATGGGTATATTCTTCGTGACACGCAGGACACATCGGAAATTCTCCCATACTCGTTCGCTCGCGGTCATACGGCATCGCATCGAGAATCGTCAATCGCGGGCCGCAGGCCGTACAATTGATGAATGGGTGCAGATACCGTCGATTCGTTTTGTCAAACAGTTCTTTTTTGCATTCTTCGCAAATCGCAATATCTGGCGAAACAAATACAGATCCTTTTTCTATTTTACTCTCTATAATGGTAAAATCCGCATAGGCCTTTCTATCTTCTATAATGGTCGATACATTGAGGATACAAGAACGCGCCGGAGCCTTATGAATCAAATCACTGTAAAACTGCCGTCGTGCTGTTTCATCGCCCTGCGCAATAACTTCTACATACGAACCGGTATTGCATACGCTACCACATATACGATACATTTGAGCAATTCGGCTTACAAACGGCCGAAATCCTACGCCTTGGACAATACCAAACAGCCGAATGATTTCCGTTTTCATCGGCTATCCCCTCCCAGATACAGCAAAATGAGGAAAATCTACATACAAGCCATGAAAATGGGGCAATGCCCTCTTAAAATAAGCATCTCCTAAAATCATATCAAAATCATTATTATCAGCCAGTTTGCGAAAATCATCTTCTTCTCGCAAGGATATATGACCGGTATCTTGTTCTGTTTTGGCAGTCATAAACCACGTTGCCGTCGTCACATAGGCTGCACCGGCTTCTTCTGCCATACTACGCATGGCACGAGCTGCAACATCTTGATGAACAATGAGGATATTTTTTCCGGCAAAAATAGAATTATCCGGAACGACGTGGGATAACCCAAAATACCGCATTTCATAAGGAGTTCCCAGCGTTTTTTGTAAATATTGCGCTGCTTTTAATCCCGCCGGGGATACAACGATATTCATATCCGCTTTACCGGCATGCACAAAATCGTCCAAATCATCATATAATAAAATTTGCTGCCAGCCATCTTCAACCAATTCCTGACAAATGGTTTCCGTCCCATCAGCATGCATCAAATCCAATGGCACAGCTCCCAATACGCCAACCGTATCTCTTTCTGCTTTATCATGATGGTGAGCAAACTGCTGCAATAAGGCCATGTATGTCTTTTCAATGCCCTTATCATACCATTCCATGCCCGTTGTATCGATTGTCAGTATAGGCATATCCAGTTTTTTCTCCGCCATTCGCCGTAACGCCCGATAATCCGTGCCAATGACAGATGGCACAGGCGTACCGATAATTGCAGCAAATGAAGCATCGATAGTCTGCGCTGCATCGCATAGCTTATCAATTAATCGATCGTCTCGTCCTAAAATAGCATCCATATCTCGCAGGCCCGCACTAAATACGGCACTTTTCTTACCGCTAAACCAGCGTGGTTCATCAAATCCGCAGATATTACCAGCACACCCGCCGGCATCACAAATTACGACAATGCCGCCCAAACCATATAAAACAGCGGCTGCGCCTGATTGATCCGGTGCAAACGGTGAGATATATTTCCATAATCCTTTCATTAGCCCTATCTTCCTTTCAACGCCTCGTCCAATCTATGCAGTAATGCCAACACACCGGCATACCCAAAAGGCTGTATCTCGTCGTCCCAAAAAATGTGGGCACTATCAGTATGATAATATGCCGCATCTTTGCCAATCGTGACATCCACCGCATGCTTACGGCCATCGTAATACAACATAGACGGCGATAAATTCGAATAGACCTGCGTATCCGGACTCAGTTCTTGTAAATGGCGAAGATACACAAAATCACCTTCTGTTACATTCGCATAGATTTCTCGAACACAAAACCCATATCGCGTCAGAGCCAAGGCCATTTCAAAGGCATTGCCATTCTGCATTTCCCCTATAGCGATAGTCGTGCCACTGTATTGATTTTGCATACGAGCAACTTCTGTTTTTGCGTTTTCATACCAAAGGGAATCATCAATAGATACTTGTAATACCTGGCCAAATGCCTGATATTGTTTATGAATCTGACTAACCTGATAAAGTCGCGTCAATTCAATGCTCGGAATGCCTAGTTTTTTTTCCATACGCTGAGCTGCCAATCGAGATTCGGGATTTAAAATAATATTAAAATTAGCCTTAGCCATGTTCAAATAATCCTCAAAGGTCTGACAGCGAGCGATTTCCTGTATGTTCGTAATACCGATTTGACGTAAGATTGCATATATTTCGCAATCATCTTGGAGTGGTGCAAAATATCCCAACAGATTTACCGTTCGCTTCTGTCGTATCTGCTTTGTCAGCAATGAATACACAGCACGCCGAACATCGACCATCGGCGGCTTACGCCCTTCTCGCGTCAAAGCATACATATAACAAGGAACGACAGGGAGGCCGACTTTACTTTCTGCTTTGCGGCAAACCCGTTCCATATCAGTTCCCAACAAGGCATCGACACAGGTCATACAAATCATGACGACAGACGGTTTTTCCGGTAACTCTTCCACAATTTCTGCTACAGCTTGAGGAATTTTACGTAAATGCCGTCCCGTAACAATATCAGTTTCATCCATAATATAAAAGAAAAATCGGTCGCTGTATCCGCCCATTTCGCTAAGAATCGTCGTATTACGACCACAACACCCCGGACCTACAAGTAGCATCACCGAACCGGGAATCGCTAAACCTGCCCGTTTAACGCCAAATCCTTGGGCACCGGGTGAATTAAATGCCAAGGCCGCCGGTGAATTGTAAATCAGATGGGTCGATGAAATCAGTTCGGCTGGAATGTGTTCCCGCCCTAACTGCGCAAGTTCATGTATTGTAATTGAATAGGCTTTCTTTTCCTGTATCATATCGTGTTCCTATCTTGTAATAAAGACGTTGCTAACTGTAAAAATATTTGACTAATCGGTAACTCCGGATTGCCTTCAATAACGGTCTTTCCTTCTTCTTCAAATTGATTGATTGCATCACTTCGAGGAATATCGCCAACAATGGGAAGATGATGTTGTTCGGCAAAAGCTTTTACTTTCGCTTCTTCATCCGGAATATTGCGGCGATTAAAAAGAATGCCGCGGACTGATGCGTAACTCCGATCGGCAAAATTCTGCACAGCCGTATAAATATTATTCGCCGCATATAATGCCATTTTTTCACCGGATGTAACGATCAGTACTTCTTCAGCATAGCCTTCACGAATCGGTGCGGCAAAACCACCGCAAACAACATCTCCCAACACATCGTATAATACGACATCGGGCCGATAGGTTTCAAATAATTCTAAATCTTCCAGCAGGGAAAACGTCGCAATAATACCGCGTCCGGCACAGCCAAGTCCCGGTGTCGGTCCACCGGTTTCGATACAAAGAATACCGCCATACCCCACACGAGAAATGTCGGATATATTCTCTGGCTCTTCGTCATGTTCACGCAAATAATTCATTACCGGTTCGACAGGATTGCCACGCAGCAAGTTAAATGTCGAATCCGCTTTGGGATCACAGCCTATTTGAATGACCCGTTTTCCTAAGTACGCAAAGGCAGCAGCTAAATTACTGGTCATCGTCGATTTGCCAATACCGCCTTTACCATAAATTGCAAGTTTTAACATAATTCTTCTCCTATGAGGGCATCTGCGGATAGGTCGTTTTAGCACTAACAGCTGGAAGCATGCCCAGTTTTCCCGTCAACGCGCTGATAATATCCTGTGGTGCATCAATCATCACACTGATGATACTTACATCTTTATGTTTATAAGGAATCCCCATCCGTCCTATAATATACTGTCCATACTCATGAAGCAGTTCATTGAGCCGGGCTGTCGCTTCCCGATTGCCGACAACAATACCAATGAAAGCCAGTCTTGTCTCCATATCCAATCTCCTATCATACTATATCTATCAAAAAAAGCTCTATGCAAAAGCACAGAGCTCACCAAAATTTCTGTATGTGCTTTCGCCTTAGTTGCGCAGATATACTCTTTGCAAGCAAGTACGACGGCTGTTCTATACCGTTTTCCGTCAGGAATATCCTTCCGAATCACTTGTTATTGTATTCTAGTTTCATCATCGTATTTGATGTTTCTTTTTCTTCTCTTTATACATACGCCCATCAGCAATCTCACAAAGATCTTTCAGATTTGCTGCATCTTCCGGATGTCTCGCATATCCTACACTGACTGTAACGGGAAGTTCCAAATTTTCACTCACAATAGGCTCATGAAATGCCTTTACAATACGAGAAGCCAGAGACTCATAGGCATCTTTACTATGATGTCCTGTCACTAAGATAAGAAATTCATCACCACCCATGCGAAATATGGCATAGGGCATAATACGTCGAAGTCTCACAGCTACTTCCTTTAATACCATGTCACCGGCATCATGACCATATGTATCATTGACTTGCTTGAAATAATTAACATCAATATAAAAAATACCGTACGGTTTCTTTTCTAATTGTATCGTTTTTTCTTGTGACAAAAAGGCCCAATGATTTAAAAGTCCTGTCAGTTGATCATGACGTGACATCCGGCGAAAAAGTTTCCTATCGCGATTCAACAATACAATAAAGTACGTCATTAGCGTAAAAAGTATGACAAAAACAGCTCCTACGAAAATATACATGCGCATGGATTCCATAATATGCCAACCATTGGCAGGCATAACCTCTAGTCTCCATATAGAACCACCAGCCTCAAAAGTTGTAATCACTGGATCTTCCATAGAATCGGTTGAACTGGTGATAAATTGGTAAACATCATTGGTCGGATCTGTCTTATAAAGAGCAAAATCATATCCAAACGAAGTAAGCGTATCGATAGTCTGCCGGAATACTTCTGGCACTTTAATAATGGCAATCGTAAATCCCCAAAAATATTTCATACCATTAGCATCCGTAAAATATACTGGATTGCGTACCGCCATACCTTGTCCGCCTTGTTTGAGAGAAAATGGTCCTTGTATCGTCATTTTAGCATGATCTCTGCTATATACAACAACGGGCCCGCGTTTTTTATCTGCAAAAAGATCAATCAAACCTGCTTCATTTCCCTGAAACGGATAAATCCTCGCAACCTTCCCATCTGGAGCCAGCTGCAAACTTGCAATGCTTGAATTTTCTGTCATCAGTTCCTGCGATAATGCATCGAAGTATGGTATGTCATTCTGATGACTGCCTTTTAAGACATATTTAAGAATCTGCGTGCTTTCTGCGCCTGCTTCAATATCCCTCTGTAGTGCATCTGCCCTTGTTTGGGTGTTCAGCTGTGTAATCTCATGAATTTCATTATTTTTATAATTCCACAACGCACGAATAGCTAAACCATAAAGCAATACTCCTACGAAAAAAACGATGACTACTAAAGAATGCCTCCTTATCGTTGTTATATACCTGTGCATAACCAACTTCCTATACTAATTCATATAACATTTCGTATATATTATACCAAATATATAAAAAAACAGGAACCCAGTATACTGAATTCCTGTTATATATATTATTTAAAAATCATTTTCCGTTTGTTTACCACCCATCAATGCATGATAGGCTGCATTAAATTTATCTTTCGGAAGTTCTCCTTCCCAACGAGCTACGACAACCGTTGCCATGCAGTTACCGCAAACATTGCAGACCGTACGAATCATATCCAAGACTCTGTCAATACCCAACAAAATCGCTACGCCATCCGTAGGCAGATTAAACGCAGCAGCTGTCGCTGCTACGACAATAATGCCCGCGCCTGGTACGCCAGCAATGCCCTTGGTAGAAAGCATGAGAGTCAGCATGACCAAAATCTGCTGTTCAATGGGCATATCTATGCCGTATAATTGAGCAATAAATAAAATACCTGCAGAACTGTATAATGTGGAGCCATCCAAATTAAAAGAATAACCTGTTGGCATAACAAAAGTGACAATATTTTTTCTAATACCTAACTGGGAAAGGCGTTCCATTGCTAACGGCAACGCCGCTTCACTGCTAGCCGTAGAAAAGGCTAAGAACAAAATATCTTTAATAGCCTTTAGAACATGGAAAAAATTAATCCGTGTCAGCAAGCTGGCAATTAAAGCAATGACACATATAAACAATATCGTTGCTGCTGCTACGGAAGCAATTAATTTTCCCAATGGAATCAACATGGCAATCCCGTAGCTTCCAACAGTATAGGCAATCATGGCAAATACACCAATTGGCGCAATGTGCATCACATAGCCTGTAACTTTAAACATGGCTTCGGCTACACTATGGCAAAGGTCTACGATTTTTTTGCCCGATTCACCAATATGTGCAACACCGACGCCAAAAAAGCAGGCAAAGAAAATAATCTGCAGCATATCTTGCCGAGCAGCTGCGTCAATAATATTCGTCGGCACAATATGAACGGCATACTGTACTAAATCAACACTATGCTGACTCGCATTGGCTACATCTGCCGCTCCGGCTGAAGATGCAGTCAACGTGACTCCAACGCCAGGCTGGGCCAAATTCATAAAAATCAAGCCAATCGCCAAGGCAATCGTCGTTGCAAATTCAAACCAAATAATGGCCTTCCCACCAAGACGACCTAATTTTTTAAAATCACCAGTCCCGGCAATCCCCATAATGAGGGTACTAAAAATTAACGGCACGACAATCATTTTAATCATACGCAAAAAAGCATCGCCAATAGGCTTTAATTTATCCCCAAAATCAGGGAACAAATAACCAATGAGCGCACCCAATACCAAACCTATCAGTATTTGCGTACTCAATCCTAATTTTTTCATATGCTTCGTAAAAACCCCTTTCATGATATATGTATAAAGTGCTATATAATATAAGACTCTAAATATTTATTTTATGATATTTCAACATATTTCACAATCATTTTTTACAAAATCTTTACCATTTTAACCCACTCTCTTCGGTCTCTTAAATAGAAATTAGTTCAACTTGACAGATATACCAAATATTTCTATCATGAACATAGGAAGATACCTATACCAAGGAGATGATATCATGATCTGCCCTACTTGCGGTACTGAACTGCGTGACGGTGTGCTAGTCTGCCCCATCTGCGGCACAAAGCAAATCATACCACCGCCGGCACCGCCAAAAAATATACAAAACGATCCTAAAATCTTTTCCAAAACCCGTATCATTAGCTTTTGCATTATAGCACTCTTCTTAATCATCGGATTTTGGCGAGTATTTCAATAATAACGAAAAAGAGCGACCCCCGGCTGCAGTGTCCAATTGCAGCCGGGGGTCTTGTTGAGCAACATGTTAACTTATACTACAAATATATATTTACCTTTAAGGAGGTAACAAAGTTATTATCTGAGGATAGAGCCGGAGATAATCATCTGCTGTACCTGGTTGGTGCCTTCATAAATCTGCGTAATCTTAGCATCGCGCATGTAGCGTTCTACTGGATATTCACGAGTGAAGCCGTAACCGCCGAATACTTGTACAGCATCTGTGGTAACTTCCATAGCAATATCAGAAGCGTATTTTTTAGCAATGGATGCGTCCATAGAGTAAGATTTTACATCAGGCTGGCCCATTTTCCAAGCCGCTTTGTATACAGCCAAACGAGCTGTTTCAATTTTGAGTTTCATATCCGCAAGCATGAACGCAATGGCTTGTTTAGTAGCAATCGGTTTACCGAACTGTACACGTTCTTTTGCATATTTAACAGCTTCGTTGTAAGCGCCTTCAGCAATGCCAAGAGCCTGTGCGCCAACGCCGACACGACCGCCGTCTAATGTCATCATAGCGATTTTAAAGCCTTCGCCTTCTTTGCCAAGGAGGTTGGCAGCCGGAACTTTTACGTTCTGGAATACGAGTTCACGCTGTACGGAAGCGCGAATACCCATTTTGATTTCTTCTTTGCCGTAAGTAAAGCCTTCCATGCCTTTTTCAAGAATAAAGGCACTCATGCCTTTCGCACCTTTGGATTTATCTGTAGCTGCAAATACAACAGTTACGTCAGCTTCGCCACCGTTGGTATTGAAAACTTTGGAACCATTGAGAATGTAGTAGTCGCCTTCTTTAACAGCTGTTGTAGAACCATTCAATGCATCTGTACCAGCGTTCGGTTCGGTAAGACCAAATGCGCCGAGTTTCGTTCCTTCTGCCAAGGGTTTTAAGAATTTCTGTTTCTGTTCAGCTGTACCGAATTTCCAAATAGGCCAAGAGCAGAGCATTGTATGTACTTCAAAGCTCAATGCGATGGACGGGTCAACTTTTGCAACTTCTTCGCAAGCAACAGCAAGGCTCAAGAAATCAGCGCCAACGCCGCCATTTTCTTCTTCCCAGGGAATACCCAAAAGGCCAAGGCTGCCCATTTCATCGAGAATGGAACGGTCAAAAACTTCTTTTTCGTCGCGTTCTTTAACGGTCGGAGCTAATTTTTTGGTTGCAAAATCTTTCGCCAAATTTGCAATATCTTGCTGCATTTCACTTAATTTAAAATCCATGAGAGCGTTCCTCCTAAAAATATTTCTTAATACATAGTATTTTTTATAAAGAAAGGCGCCATACAAATGACGCCTTTACTCATCCCATTAGACAAATGAGCCGGCCCAAACAAACTTATTTATCTGTAAAGTTAGCTTTACGTTTTTCAACAAATGCTGCCATGCCTTCTTTTTGGTCTTCTGTAGCGAAGCACAAGCCAAATACTTCATCTTCATACGCAATACCTGTAATAACGTCGCAGTTGATGCCGCGGTTAATAGCGGATTTTGCGAGTTGTACAGCAATTTTAGCGTTAGAAGCAATTTTCTTAGCTGTTTTTTTCACTTCGTCCATAAGCTGATCCTGAGGAACAACTTTATTAACGAGGCCAATACGATATGCTTCTTGTGCATCGATCATGTTTGCTGTATAAATCAATTCTTTGCCATAGCCGCGACCAACGACACGGGGAAGACGCTGTGTACCGCCAAAGCCCGGTGTAATGCCAAGGCCAACTTCGGGCTGACCAAATTTTGCATTGTCAGATGCATAACGGAAATCGCAAGCGCATGCGAGTTCGCAGCCACCGCCAAGAGCATACCCGTTTACAGCAGCAATAACTGGCTGTGGAAGGTTTTCAATACGAGTAAATGTATCCTGTGCAATTTTACCAAAATGACGGCCTTCAACTGCATTTTTCGTGGACATTTCGACAATATCTGCACCGGCAACGAAGGATTTAGCACCGCCGCCTGTTACGATAAGAACTTTTACTTCTGCGTCATTTTCAATTTTGCCAACGCAATCATTCAATTCTACAACCGTTTCCGTATTTAAAGCGTTGAGTGCTTTCGGACGATTAATCGTCAAAATACCAATGCCGTCTTCTTTTGTAAATTCAATATTGTTATAAGCCATGTTACATAGACCTCCTTAAAAATAGTTCATCAAATGATTTCGTCAAATCCCCGCCTGGGGCTGGTTGACTTTGTGACTTAAGTATACAAAGTCTCGTCATGGAACAAAACAGGACGGTTTTGCATTTTTTAGAACAAGAATTAGTCCATGGAATTTTTGTCCTAAAAACATGAATTCCTTTTTGCCTGTATATATGGCCTATGGTATAATTATATTGGTATTTTATGAATAATAATAACTAAATTCGCCAAAATATCTCCATATTTTAGGCATGTATCTCATATAGTTACGGAATTTTATACAGTAGGAGGATTGCAATAATGATTTCAGACGGTTACGCTTCAACACTGAAACGACTGATTACCTTTACACAAGCCAAGTTTATTTCGCTAGCAGACATCGTTGGCTATGACGTATCGTATGTGAATAAATGGAGCAATGGTACGAAATTGCCATCATCTCGCTATGTCGAACGTATCAACGAAGAAATGGGACAATACTTTGCTGATTTAATCATTAAACAGCAAAAAAAAGAAAAATTTTTTAAAACCTTCCCTATTACGAGTGATACGGAAGATTTAGGATTTGAAATCAGCCAATACCTTTGTTCAGCCTATCGCTCAACACTGAATCAAAATCACACTCCTAAAAACAAAGAAAGCCGTCCGGCTATTAAAGTTATTACCGGTCATCACGACACAGCTGCTTTTTTGGCAGATGTCCTACAAAAAAGCATTCAAAACCTAGAAGGAGATGGGGAACTCCTCGTTTTAGGTGAATTTAATACCTTATATCAGGCCGGATTTTGGAAATATTTAGAAAATATCGAATTAGAATCTACGACGCTGACAATTCGCGTTGGTTTAGATTTAGATAAGTTGGAAAAAGATATATCCCTTGTACAAAATATATATCAGATTATCAATCATTTCTTGGATTTTGATTTTGTATTTTACGACATGCATGATATTGATAATGCCAACCTCATCATATTAAAAGGCTCGTTTGCTGTACAGTACGCCCTATCCAACCCGCCGCGTTTTAATATGTGCACGTATATTTTTGATGAACCGACGGTTTGGGATATTTACGAACGCTTCAGTTTTACCGGTACTTCCAAAAAAGCATTGACATCCATTGCCAGCTCTCTAGGCATGGATGATATGGGTTATCGCACGGCGTTTTATGCTACGAATAGTTTTTTCTTCTTTTTGGCCAATGGATTCGAATTTTTATTACCCCATGAAGTCTTTGAAAGCATTCTTGAAAGCACGTCACCGGAAAAAGCATTTTCCATTCAGCGTCTCTGCCTAACTTGGGAAGAAGTATTAGATGTATCAGAAATTGAATTTTTGATGCCCACAACGTCTTTACTGCGCTACGTAGAAACAGGATATATCTATCTTGCTGATGTACAATATGCCTTAACACCGCAAGAACGAAAAGCCCATATTCAAAGCGTATTGGAAGGCATGCAAAAAAATCCTCACATGGTCATGGGCATTCTTCCCTTCTCTTGTGGTGATTCCGAATATAAAGGAGAAAACGTTTCTTTCTATTCCAATTATAAAACGGGTTTCTTAAAGAAAAATAAACGGTATATCAAAAACAATGCCCATCCATTTTATTTGATTATCAATCCGCAATTTCATGAAATTATTCTCCATTATTTTAAGAGCCTGAAGGAACTGCCAACATATCACCAATACACGTTAGACCAAGTCACGCAAAAATATAAGCAATACAAATCACTGATCGACCGAACTTTGTCTTTACAAGAATAAGTTATATATACGAAAACGCAGCCTATATATAGGCTGCGTTTTCGTATATATAATATTTTTATGGCTCTTTGTCAAATGTTGGGGTGCCTTTCAAATCATCCACTACTGATGGACGTG
>CALBLM010000387.1 GCA_937895695.1 uncultured Megasphaera sp. | reverse complement strand
ATAACCATAGCAACTGCCAGTGCTTCGCCCAATGCGCGGGCCAAGCCCAAAATAATTCCCGTAAAAATACCGCCTTTAGCGGCCGGCAGGACGACGTGGGCAATCGTTTCCCACCGTGTCGCGCCTAATCCAAAGGATGCTTCACGCCAAGCCTTGGGAACAGCTGTCATCGCATCGGCTGCCATTGTCGTAATCGTAGGAAAAATCATGACTGCCAATACAATCCCTGCCGCTAATACAGAAAAGCCAAAAGGCATCGGGAAAATTTTACGTAAAAAGGGAATGAGCACAGTCATGCCTACAAAGCCATAGACAACAGAAGGAATTCCTGTAAACAATTCAATAGCCGGCTGAATGAGACGCCGTGTTCTTGGTTCAGCAATTTCCGTCATGAAAATGGCCGACGCAATACTGAACGGTAAGGTAATGAGTAAGGCTAACGCACAAGTTACCAGTGAACCGGCAATATACATACCTGCGCCGACTTGTCCTCCCCCTTCGGCGGTATCACTCGGATTCCATTGACCGGAAAAAATGAATTCCGTAATACTATGTCCAAATTGAAAAAATGTATCTGTTCCTTTTAAGAAGAGAAAGGCCCCAATGAGAAACGGCACCAGTGCCATACCGATGCCGCATATTGTAATGAAGGTCCGGGCTGCTTTCTCATTACGGTGGGCTTTAATCACCGCCGTATCGATTGCATTCATTACATGTCCCTCCAACGATTAGTGAACTTCTTTAGTCTGCATTTTGGAACTTACGCCATAGCCAAGTTCTTCAATACGTTTGCCATATTCATCACCTGTAACGTATTCCAAGAATGCTTTGACTGCTGCTTTTGGTTCTTTGCTGGTATAAATGTGTTCATAACCCCATACGCCATATTTACCGCTGTATGTATTTTCCAATGTCGGTTCTACGCCATCAATAGATACGGCATCAACGGATTTATCGTTAATCAAGTACGGAAGAGCTACATATCCAATAGCACCTGGGTTTTGGGCGACACTCTGAATCAAAATACCGGAGTTATCTGTTTCCAAGGATTTATTATCTGCTTCTTCAGCACCATTAATCGCATATTGTTTAAAGAGTGCTCTTGTACCGGACGTTTTCGGACGTGTTACCAAAACGATCGGCATATCTTTACCGCCAACATCTTTCCAGTTTGTAATTTTAGCTGTAAAAATATCTGCCAACTGCTGCCGTGTCAAATTCTTGACACCAACATCCTTATTAATAATGGTAGCAACAGTCATAACGCAAACCTTATGATCTGTTAACTTGTCAGCTTTAGCTTTATCTAATTTGCTTTCTGCCGGTACATCAGAGTTGCCCATATCAACAGAACCATCGGAAACTTGTTTAAGGCCTGTGCCAGAACCGCCTGCATTCAATGTAATCGTTACATCTTTATTGTTTACTTTGAATTTTTCTGCTGCATCCTTAACTAACGGCAATAATGCAGAAGAACCGGAACCGGTAATACTGCCTTTCACGGCGGCTTGTTTACCACTGTCACCCTGCTGACTGCCGCAGCCTGCTGCTCCCAACACCATCATAGCTGCTAAGGCTACAAGTATAACTTTTTTCAATTTCATCTTAAACCCTCTCCTTTAGTAGTATCTTTGTTATTTTTCTGTTTCAATTACATTCTTATCCTACCAAGGGTATGTAAGCTTTTTATGTAAACAATGTAAATTTTTGTAAAATCTGATACGCCGTTAATGGTACAAAAAAAAAGACGTTTGTTAGACGTCTTTTTTTCCTATCGGCAACTGTACCGTAATGGTCGTACCGGTATTTTCTTTACTTTTTAGTGTAATTGTACCATGATGGCGTTCGGCGATATGCTTGACAATGGACAATCCCAGGCCGCTGCCATTGATTTTCTTGGAACGGCTGGAATCGGCTCGATAAAATCGTTCAAAAACTCGTTTTTGTTTATCTTCAGGAATACCAATGCCCGTATCTTGCACAATAAAGTATATATACTTGTCTTTCTGATGTAATGAAACGTATACATGGCCTCCGGGCAAATTATATTTAACGGCATTATCGATCAAATTCATGGCCATTTCTCGGAGCAGCCCTTTATTTCCCATTACGAGTATATCTTCCATCGTGCAATGAATGGTGACTTTTTTTTCTATCAGCACCGGTTCCATAAATTCCACAATATCTGTAACGATTTCTTTAAGCGAAACCGGTTCGTTTTCCCCTTTTTCTCGATGCTCTTCAATTCGCGTCAGATGCATGATTTCTTCAATCATCCCCAGCAATCGCTTGGATTCTTTACGAATCAACGTACCAAAATGAATGACATCATCATTCGTTTGAAACAGGCCTGCTGACAACACTTCGGCAAATCCACTGATAGAGGTAAGCGGCGTTTTTAATTCATGAGATACATTGGATGTAAACTCACGCCTCAACTGTTCCCGGTGTTCTTGTTCGGTAATATCATCAATAATAAACAAAATACCGTAAAATTCATCCTCTTTATATACCGATTGTACTGTGATTTGATACAATAAATGGTCACGGCTTATTTTTTCTTCAAATACCGTATCTGAATGTTTATGTGCATGTATCTGTTGCCAAGAGGCTTCCGACAACAACGGTTCCAACGCCTGACCTAAATACGAAAAGCCTTCTTTTTCATGTAAAATTGTCCTGGCACATTGGTTTAATTCCAAGATTCGATACGTATCGTCCGTAAAAATAACACCTTCCTGCAAATTTTCCATCATCATGCGTATAATATTACGTTGTTGTTCTAAACGATGAATCGTGTCTTTAATCACTTTGCTCTGCGCCACAATTTTATCAACTAACGGTCGTAATTCCGGGTCTACTGCAATTTGTTTCTGCTGTTCTATCCTGTCCGGATCCCGCAGCTGCCGCATAAGCAAGGCCGTTTGTCGCAATGGATTCAGTAAGCTAGCCGTCAGCATACGTGATGCTTTCATGCATCCTAATGCTGCCAACAGCAATAATACGATAACCATCGGAAGGAGTGATAAAAAGTGCGCATACATCGTTTCTCTTTCCATGCTAATACGTAAAATCGTACCATCAGGCAATTTCTCAGCCATATAATACAAAGCACGTGATAAGGTGGATGAATCCCGAATCGCACTGCCATAGCCATTTTCTATGGCTTCCTGTACTTCCGGCCGAGCCAAATGATTTTCCATCTGTCCCTGATAGCTCGATTCAAACCGTATCGTTCCATCAGGATTAATCCACGTAATGCGCATCGTCCCATTGCGTTCAGCCGCTATATTCCGAAAATACGCATCGGGATGATCCGTGTGCTGAATAGACTGGGCAATAACATCTAAGGTGACTTGCATTTCTTCTTTCGCCTGTTGCTGCATGGTCCGCCAAAACAGCCAACTGGAAATCACAATGGTGATAGCCATACAAGCAAATCCCAAGGTCACTAAGCTGATGTATATTTTTCGTCTCATAAGCCGCCACCAATCACATATCCTACACCGCGGACCGTACGAATAATATGACCACCTTCACCTAGTTTTTGACGCAGGCTTTTAATATGCATATCAATCGTACGGCTTTCGCCTTCATACGTAAATCCCCAAACAGCTTCCATAATTTGTTCCCGTTTCAACACAATATCCGTATTTACCAATAGATACCGAAGAAGTTCAAACTCTTTCACTGTTAAATGGCAGATTTGGCCCTGTACCGTTACGATATGCTTTTCACTATCTAGCGTTACCGGTCCAAAAGAATATACATTTTTTTCCGTTTTCTGCGGCTTACTGCGACGTAGAACGGACCGAATACGGGAAATCAGTTCAACAATGCCAAAGGGCTTGCAAACATAATCATCCGCTCCGCCATCCAGTCCTTTGACAATATCATATTCACTGGTTTTAGCCGTCAGCATGATAACCGGCATCGTTTTTAATGCCATATCCTTTCTCATTTTTTCCAATATATCTGTTCCGCTTTCGCCGGGCAGCATAATATCCAGCAATACTAATGAAGGTATTTGTTTTTTTATACCCTGCCAAAATTCTTTACCATCAGCAAATGTTTCTACTTCAAAATCCTGACTTCGCAGGGCATACCCAACGAGTTCCCGAATATTTTCATCATCTTCTACACAATAAATTAACGGCATGGTTACACAACCCCTTTATACTGTACTCTTACTCTTTTCATTTTATTATACCTGTGAATATCGATAATACCTATGCATCTTATGTAAAAAATATGTAAAAATAAAAAAGAAGCTGTATGCCGATGGCTGTTGCCATTGTGTACAGCTTCTTTGAATGTATTAATCAAAGTCCTTAGCCCGCAGTTTGACTTCCCAACTTTTATCCACTTGTTTATACGTAATAACTGCAATAAAAGAATGCAAATCTCGTACCCATGTATAGTTTCTGTCTGAAATATCATGGGTATCTAAGTCTTGGGCTAATGTAAAAATAAACGTATCACGCGGTGTGAGTACATATCCAACGGAAAAGCCTTGCTGGCGCGGATCATCCAAGGTATCAAAGCGATACGGTGTATATCCGCTGACATTATGTTTTTTATACCAAAAACTGGTCCACAGACGATCATTAATTCCCTGGTTGAGAATCACACCACTGTACGGATCCCGTCGTTCAGCATCTTGAATAGAATACCAATCGCGACGATAGCCGGCAAAGAAGCGAATATTGGCTTGCTTCCACAGCGGAATCGGTGTGTGCGTAATTTCAGTACGATACCCTTTATGGGTACCTGTCCCTACGCCATCTTCTTCCCAGCGTCCCCAGCTGGCACTGCTGTCCACATAAATGCCCGTATTGCCAGCATAAAGGCGCGGTGCAAAATATTCTAATTCCGGCCATTTGGTAGCCCATACATTATCATCATTATCCGTACTTTCATCCTTGCTATACCCCAATCGGAACGTGCCTGCCTTCGTTTCTTTTACCAAACGAGCCGACGGCTTAAAGCCACGCCTGGATGTTAACATATATTCAAGATCTAAATGCAAATCGCCGCTCTCATTCATCGGCAAGGCAGCATGGCCATGCAAGCTGAAGCCATCCGATTTATTATAGTTTGGTCTCGGAAACAGTGTAAATAGCCAGCTCCGGTTAGAAGCACTATCTCCTAACTTCCCTTCATAATGACCATATGTAAAGAGACAAACGTGCTTAAACCATAATTTGGTATTTTCGGCTGTAAATTTATCGCCCGGATAGACACGGATGTCATCACCGGTCAAATAATAATCCGGTGTCTTGGCTACAGCATGGGGCGTCGTAATCAACCCATGCTTCAAATAATACGTGCCATCCAGCATTTCCGCATCTGTACCGCGTATGTAATAATTAGGTCCCATAAACCCTTCGACAGACTGCAGCACAGCACCGCCGGTTTTACTGCTGTATGTCAAATTTTTGCCCGTAAAAGCACTATCGCCATGAATATATACATAATCGCCATCCGTACGATAGACTTGCGACTGTGTATTGCCTTCCACATAATGGGCATGTACTTCATCCATTCCTTGGCGCAAATCTACATTACCGCGTCCCTGTATATACCCATCTGTTCCGCGTACTAACATCGAATCTGCTGCCGCATGTATCGGCTGCGTCGGCAAAGTCACATCTTTTTGCTGTGAAGCCTTATCTAAGTCAACGGGAACAATCGTCGTCTTTTCAACCGGTATGTTTATCGTCGTTTCTTTATGCAGTTGTTTCTCCATCCGACCTGATTGTACAGCTCCATCAGATGCCATAATAGAAAACGGCATCAATGCAGCCAGTACAGAAACAGCCCATGTTTTATTCATGTACGTCACCTGTCGTCGTTTGTATATCTACAGAAACAGCTTGTCCATGATACCCTGTCGTATCCGTTTTTTCTGAACCCGTTGTGTTATCTGCATGCGTTGTATCCGATAAATCTACGGGCGCAACATCACCATGATAACCAGTCATGCTAGCATCATCGGTTACTGCTGAAGGCACGGTAACGCCACTGGCAGCCATATTCGCTGTTTTAAGATTTTCAATCGTTCCGTTTTGTTTAAAGCCAACAACGTCTGTATCTTTTTCTGTTTCTGCATACATCGTCGTACCTGCCGGAATATTGACATCGTTACCATGAACGAATAAGCCACCCACCAAGCCAACTGGGCCCAAGATAATTGCACCGGCAGCCGAAGCCCCTACAGCACCGGCAGTCCGTTTATATTCTTCTTTTGTTTTTTCACCAACAATCAAGTTAACAGGCGTACTGTCCGCTGCCCGTACAGAATGGAACGTAATTTCGATTTTTCCATCTTTACCAAATCGTCCGGATTTGCGAGCTTTCGTAATAGTTCCCGTCGCTTCCATACCGCGCGGAATAGCGACAATCCCATCTACAACGACATCATCGGCTACAGCAAACCGTACAGTTTCCCCTTCTTGCGCCGTTTGGGAATCCAATGGTTCCAGCGTCTTCATCGTAACAAGAGTCGATACAGGAATCATCACTTCTTGGGAAATGTACTTTTTATTTCCCAACATATTATACCGCAATGCCTGAATCCGGTTTGATAATGCCCCTACTTTGGCTTTCCCGTCAATGCCTTCTTCCAGTGCACTGACACGCACCAAAATCGGTTCATCTGTAATTTGGCCAGAATATTGCCACTGCATCAAGTTGGTTGCTGCTAAAAGAGATAAATCCGATCCTGTATTGCCATATACATCATTATATAAGGCATTAGTCTTATCTTGAATACTTCCAGATGCCGTTACTTTTCCATTTAATAATTTATCTAACGCCGTAATCCGGTCATTCAACGACCCCGTTTGGGTTGTCCCATACACTGTCGTTTCTACTTTATCTGCTTTTTCCAAAATTGTATAATCAGCAGCACTGACTGCCATCGAGCCGCACAAGGCAACCACGGCCAGTATTCCTGCCATTTTTTTCTTCCACATAGTTCTACCTCCTCTAGCCAGCTATATACTAATGTATATAAAAGGTACTCCCTTTACTTTTTCATACTTAGTAATATTATATATAACTGAGTATGAAAAAGCAACTCTGCATCCTTTTACGTATGAGTCTTGATTACTTTATTTTTTCTCAAAATTTTCACAAAATACTCTTGCTTTTATAAATTTTGTCTGTTATAATTAAGCCATAACAAATAAAGATTATTTGTTGATACTAGTTAATATTCAATTTCACTTTGAATTTGAAAATGATATAATTATATTTAGGAGGTAATGAATGATGAAAAAATTTGTATGCGGTATCTGCGGTTATGTATATGAAGGTACAGAAGCTCCAGAAAAATGTCCACAGTGCGGTGCTCCAAAATCCAAATTCACAGAATTAAAAGAAGGCGTAAAAGAATACGCTGATGAACATAGAGTTGGCGTAGCCAAAGGCGTTGACGAACGCATTTTGGAAGGCTTGCATTTGAACTTCACTGGTGAATGTTCTGAAGTAGGCATGTATCTTGCCATGAGCCGTGTGGCTGACCGTCAGGGCTATCCGGAAGTTGCCGAAGCTTACAAACGCATTGCATTTGAAGAAGCTGAACATGCTGCTAAATTTGCTGAACTCCTCGGCGAAGTTGTTACAGACGACACCAAAACCAACCTTGAAATGCGCGCTGCTGCTGAACAGGGTGCTTGCGCTGGCAAAAAAGAATTGGCTACATTGGCAAAACAGCTTAACCTCGATGCTATTCATGACACCGTTCATGAAATGGCAAAAGATGAAGCTCGTCATGGTCGTGTATTCGATGGCTTGCTCGCTCGTTATTTTGCAAAATAAGAATTAACTACAACGTATGATATGAAAAACCTGCATCAAATGATGCAGGTTTTTTTTATGTCTATCACTATGCCTATGCTATACTATAGGTAGAAACAAATAGAGAGAAAGGGGGCTTTTTAATGACCCAATCAATGATATATCGTATCTGCACACTGGTAGTTGCATGCATGATTTCACTTACAGCATATGCCGAGCAATATGAAACTTGGCATGACTCAACGTATGATTTTTCTCACATACATACGCTCTATATGGATAATTTAGATACCTCTTCCGTCCAAACAGATTCTCCCATGCAGACGTATCGCCTCAAAGAAGCTTTTCAAAAAAAAGCTGCGGCTATGAAAGGTATCTCTATCGTAATGCCTGTACTAGAGTCGCCTGTTCCGTCCGCTGTACGCTACACGGATACTAAAACGAAATCCGCTCAACCTATCCCAGCAAGTCCGCAGTCCGTAGAAATCAAACACGCTACTGCCAGCGATCCGGCAGCAAATATACCATCTGATGCGACGTCTTCTGGAAAACCAGCGAAATCTGTCACAACGACAGCAAAGGTTGTATCCTCCTCTACGCCGTTACAAACGCCTGCTCCTGTTATCATTCCACAAGAAGCGATGGACGCTAAGGCAGATGCCTATGTTACAGCACAACTTCTCGCTTATCAAGTTGGCACCGGACTGATTCCGGCTCACACCGAGTGGAATTCCTATTCTGTCCGCGACGTCTATTATGACAGAGACGGCCATCCTCATTGGTTTTATCATGATGTATCGTATCCGGTCTATGTACCAGATGCGTACGTTCCTATAGCAACCGTCCGAGTTCGCTTTGCTGTATATGATGTAAAAACAGGAAAACTGATTTCCTATAGCGAAGATGCCCGGACGCGAGGTTCTTCTGATGATTTGCGTGGTGTATATCAACGTATTTTGGACCGTTTCTTCAAAAATTTAAAAAAAGAGATACAAAAATAAATACAAAAAAACAGCCATTCCCCTGAGCCGGAATGGCTGTTGCTTTACTGCCTGCATATCCTATCAAATCATGTTTTGTTCCGTTTGTCATTACGAGTGGATGCAAATCTATATTGCCCATATAGATAAAAGGTATCCCAAATAAGCAACATCATATTCTATTACCCAGTATATACCATTAGTCATTCAGAGAAGCGCCGTACACGGTGTTTTCCAATACCATCATAGTCGTCACAGCGCCTACACCGCCGGGAACCGGAGTGACAGCTGCAGCTACTTGTGAAACTCCATCAAAATCTACGTCGCCTACGGTTTTACCATTCACGCGATTAATGCCTACATCAATTACAACAGCCCCCGGCTTTATCATGTCTTTTGTAACTAATCCGGCCCTTCCGACGGCAGCAATGACAATATCTGCCTGCTTGGTAAATGTCTGTAACGATGGGGTCTGGGAATGGCATATCGTCACAGTCGCATTCCGATTCAAACATAACTGTGCCAATGGTTTTCCTACGACATTACTACGGCCAAGAATGACAACATGCTTTCCTGCCAGCGGTATCTGATAATAATCGAATATAGCCATGACAGCCCGCGGCGTGCAAGGAACAAATCCTTTTTTCCCTGTAAATAAACGAGCTGCACTGCTATCAGTCAATCCATCTACGTCTTTATCTGCATCAATACGATTCAAAATTCGCTGCGTATCGATATGAGATGGTAACGGCATCATTGGCAAAATACCAAACACAGCAGGTTGGGTATTCAATGTATCGATTAAAGCAAGTAATTCTTCTTCAGATATATCGGCACTGCGGTCATAAATCTCTGCTTTTAATCCTACCGAATGAGCTACTTTCTGCATTGATTTTGCATACATAGCCGACGGTTTGTCTTCACCTACTAAAAGAATTGCTAATTCTGGCTGTATTTCTTGTTTCTTCCAGGCTGCAATCTGCTGTTCCACCTGATTTCGATGAAAAGCGGCTACATCCTTACCATTTAATAGCTGCACATTCATTCCTCCTAACGCGTAAATGTTACGTTGACATTACTTCCCGGCGCAGCATACGTACCTGCTGCTGGATATTGATGCACGGCACGGCCCGTGCCATTAGGTACGAAACCAAGATTTGCACTGTCTAGCCAATCATTGACTTCGCGAGTATCCCAGCCTATAAACGAAGGTATCCATACACCGTCGCTAGTATGCTGCACTGCCGGAATGGCATGTTGTTTTTCCGGTGCTTCTTTCAGAAGCTGTGCCAACTGCCGTTCTATAGGCTGGGATGGCCGAATACCTTTATAATGAACAATTTCCGTCATCATTTCTTTAAAAACAGGAGCTGCAACCTGAGCGCCATAAAACACGCCGCCAGGATTATCTACGACAATCAACACCACATACTGTGGATCTTCTAAAGGTCCAAATCCCATAAAGGAAGCAATATACTGTCCTTCAGCATAACCGGCACGGTCATGATTAATTCGCTGTGCCGTCCCCGTTTTTCCACAAAAGGTATAACCATCTATTTTCGCATTTTTCCCGCCGCCGGAATTAATTTCTTCTGACAAGATTTTGCTAATAGTCTGCGCCGTTTCTTCCTTAATAGGCTGCCCGACTTCCTGGGGATCCTTTTTTTCATACACAGAACCATCGGGATTATCAATTTCTTTGACTAAAAATGGTTTCATCATGTGACCTTTATTGGCAAACGCACCAAAGGCTTGTACCATCTGCAACGGCGTAACGGCAATACCCTGTCCAAAAGACATAGTCGCTGTATCTACCAGACTCATCTCGTTGGGATTAAATAAGATGCCTTCTTGTTCTCCCGGCAGCTCAATGCCCGTTGATTTGCCAAATCCAAATCGTTTGGCATATTCTGTCAATGTTTTTCCGCCTGTAGTTAATCCTAATTCAACCATACCGGTATTAATGGAAAATTTTAAGATATCAGTCAACGTTACATTACCCAATCCCTGTTTATCCCAGTTATAAAACGTTCTGTCTGCTACCTGAATATGACCTATATCATGATAGATACGCTTTTTATCCCATTTTCCGGAATCGACAGCTGCTGCAGCCATAATCGGTTTAAATGTCGAGCCCGGTTCATAGGAATTGACAACGGCCCGATTTTTATAGGTATTTTGGTTGCCTTTATAGTATTCATTGGGATCAAAATTAGGGCGACTTGCCATAGCCAATATTTCTCCCGTTTTGGGATCCATAATGATAATAGCAGCACCTTCCGGATGATTGCGTTTCATCACGCCGTCCAAATTTTTTTCAGCAATATATTGAATGGTGCTATCAATCGTCAGTTGAACAGACCGTTCTTTATCAGGCAAAACACGATCGACAATCGAATGAATCCCCGGAATCGTGCGCGTATTCGTGCGTAATTGCTGGAACTGAAAACTGTCCCTGATGGTATCATTTAATACCATTTCCAGACCATCCATTCCTTTGCCGTCTTGATTGACGAAACCCAAAACTTGAGAAGCCAAAGAGCCATTAGGATATAACCGATGATTTTCCTGTTGAAATTGTATGCCCGTCAGCTTCTGTTTCTTAATGACTTTCTTTACTTCATCTGCTTTATCATGATCCATAAGTCGTTCCAACAAAACGAATGCCGTATCTTTTTCCTGCAATTTAGCTTCAATTTCCGGTTCTGTCAGTTTTAAATACGGAGCCAATGCATGGGCGATTTCTTGTGGTGATTTTTTCGATTTCGCAATCATGATTGGATCTGCATATAACGACTTGGCGTCTTCACTAATTGCCAAAATCTTGCCATTTCTATCATAAATCGTTCCCCGCGGTGATTGCGGTACTTGTTTACTCGCATTTTGCGTAGTTAATTTTTCCCAATAAAAATCATATTGTGCGACTTGTAAAAAAATCATTCGACCGATTAATAGAAGAAAAACACATAAAAATACGCACTTACACACATACATTCTAAACTTTATTGTCGATTTTTTCTTATTTTCTTTATGAATCATCATGAGTTATTCTCCATTATGACGCATATACCATTTTTTCGCAGCTACTGCCAATGCATCGGCTTCATTCGGTACTTCCTGATTTTGTACTCGTTTTAACAACACACGCAAACACATTCCGGTTTGCCGTTGGCATATATCAGGAATACGTTTGTCATACTGCAAATCTTTCGTACTCACAGGCATGTTGGCTGCCATTTTCTTCATATATTCTCCAAATGAAATAGTACCGCTCGTATCTGCTTCGGCATGACCGCATCCCAGTATATCGCCGCAAGCCAGCAATGTCGCCTGCTGCACAGCCTCTACTAATTCAGCCGTCCGATGAAATGGCCCTTCTAACGCTTCCCGTCGCAACCATTTTTCTACATCACCTAAGCCCGTATTGGCAAAATAGTGAAATTTCATATGCGTTTTTACTAGCCAGGCAATTCGTTTTACAAACTGCGGATTTTTGTGCCAGCGCAACAAAATAGCTTCTGTCAGTTCCGCACCCTTAGCATCATGCCCGTAATCTGTATAGCGTCCTTTGTGTATTCCCCGAATTCCCGGCAGCCCTTTGGCTATATCATGAAATAAAGCGGCATACCGAATGGTCAAATCAGGCGGCGTATTGGCAATAACCGCCAACGTATGAAACCAAGCATCAAAGAGATGAAACGGCTTGGACTGCGGCGTATTCGGTAAATGACTGCATTCAGGCAGAATGGGAATCGCTTCATACTGCCCGTTTTCTTTGCGACGACAGCTGCATGCCCCCAAGCCGGAACGCACCAATACATCAATCCCTTTATATGCTGCGTCGGTTACCATGAGCCGATCCAGTTCCTGCATCACCCGTTCTAAGGATAAGCCAGATACTTTATCAAACGCTGACGGCATAGCCCGCGTTACTTCTTTCACCGGCAAAAAATCAAGCTGTCCCGTAAAGCGGCATGCCCGAAATAACCGCAGCGCATCTTCTTGAAATCGCGTTTTAGGGTCGCCAACAGTAACCAATCGTTTTTTCTTGATGTCTTTTTGACCGCCAACATAATCATATATCTGTCCGTCTCGATCTATGGCCATGGCATTCACTGTAAAATCCCGACGCAGTACATCTTCTTGCAGGGAATCAGCATACCATACGCGTTCTGGCCGATGACTGTCTTCACCATACGATTCTCCTCGAAACGAAGCCGTTTCTACAGGCAGACCATCGACGACGACTACAACAATGCCAAAACGTTCCCCTTGTATTTCTACGGTATGCCAACCTTGAGACGCTGCTATTTGCCGAATTTCTTCCGGTCTGGCCGACGTTGTTACATCATAATCATGAGGCTGCCGCTTCATCAACAAATCCCGTACGGCACCACCTACAATATAGGCTTCAAAGCCATTTTCATTCAATGCGTTCAATACGCTTCGTACTCTAGGTTCCACGCCAGCCCCTCCTTCATTTTATAAGTTGGCAATATAGTATTATACCACGATTACAGCAGACTGAGTAGCAATAACTTCAGCAAATGAAGTATCTGTCCACAGGCTTCAACCTATGCTATACTTATAGCGTATACGCAGATATATCATACAGGAGGATTTTTCATGGTAGATACAGGATTAATTCACATTTATTGCGGTGACGGCAAGGGGAAAACCACCGCTGCCATCGGCTTAACCGTTCGCTGTGCCGGACGCGGCGGTCAGGTGTTATTCTGCCAATTTCTCAAATCAAGACCGACGGGGGAATTGAATATATTACAGACCTTGCCGACCGTCACTGTGTTGCGCAGCCACGGTATGTCCAAATTTACCTTTCAAATGACGCCTGCCGAATTGGCAGAAACGAAACAACGACAAGAGCAGTTTTTTAAGCAGATTATCGAACGCTGCCAACATGAACCGCCTCATATGCTTGTATTAGATGAAATTCTTTCTGCCTGCAAACTCCATCTGCTATCGGAATCCGATATATTGGATTTTTTACACCACAAACCGGCTATTTCAGAAATTATTCTCACTGGACGCGATCCATCACCGGCTTTGCTGGATACTGCCGATTATGTATCCGAAATATGTAAACGCAAACACCCTTATGATCGAGGTATTACCGCTCGATTGGGAATTGAAGAATAAACGTAAAGGAGATATTAATATGTTAGAATCTGTCTTATCCACTGTCCGGCAGAATCAGGCAGAACTCGTCGCTATTCGACGTCACTGCCACGAATACCCGGAATTATCTTGCAAAGAAACGCAGACACTAGCCTATATTCAGGAAAAACTCACGACCTATGGCATTGCCCACCGATACATCGATAAGGGCGGCATAATTGCTTGGATAGACGGCAATGCTCCCGGCAGAACACTTCTTCTTCGGGCAGATATTGACGCACTCCCCATTGAAGAAGGGGAAACCAATCTGTCCTGCCCTCGTGTATGCCGTTCACGCAACAAAGGGGTCATGCATGCATGCGGTCATGACGGGCATATGGCCATGCTCCTTACGGCCGGAAAAATTTTACAGCAATGGAAAGACCACTGGCAAGGCCGCATTATTCTTATGTTCGAACAAGGTGAAGAAGAATCAGGTCCTCTTCCGTATTTACTGCAGTTTTTGGAAAAGGAAAGCGGCTGGCATATTGACGGTTGTTATGCTACCCATGTCCGTTGGGATGTTCCTACAGGGAAAATCGCCGTTTGCCATGAAGCTCCCATGGCCGGTGGTTTTGGTTTTGAAATCGAACTCAAAGGCCATGGCGGTCATGGATCCCGTCCGGATTTAGCCCAAAGTCCCATCGATTGTTTTCATTCCTTCTACAGTGATTTACAAGCATTGCGCATGCGTACCGTTTCTCCGCTTAATGGACTAACAGTTTCTATCGGCTCCTTGCACAGCGGTACGACACTTAATGTCATTCCGGATACGTTAACCTTTTCCGGAACAAGTCGTTTCTTCAGTTACGACCATGCAGGAAAACGCTTTTATGAAGAATTTCTGCATATCTTAACCAATGCTTGTGACACCTACCAGTGTTCCTATGAAATCAAACATCTGCTCAAGCCATTATTTGAAGTACATAATGATCCCCACTGCGTTTCTCTTGCAGAACAAGCGATTACTGCCAGTATGGGAAAGGATGTCTTATATGCCTGCACGCCTTGGATGGCGTCCGAATCCTTTGCCATTACAACGCGGCTCTATCCGGGCGTACTGACATTTACAGGTATTGCCAACCCGGCAAAAGGCTGCGGTGGCAATCATCACACACCCGAATTTGACTTGGACGAAGACGGCCTTATCTATGGGGCTACTGCCTGCATCAGCTATGCCCTCACCTTCTTAAAAGATACGACGCCCATTGCCTTTACTCGGCCTGACGAACCCTTTGAGGAACTGATTCAACACAACATATAAAAACGATATAGAAATAAAAAAAGCTGTAACAAAATGAACACTTTAAATTCATTTCGTTACAGCTTTTTTGCTAAATACATAAGACTATTTTTTATGTGCTGGATAAATCATACCATAAAATGTCAATAATGCGCCAACTTCACCTATAACCATTACAATCCCCATGGGAATGGCTGTATAGCTGCCGGCAATACCGACAACCGGAGCCATGACTGCACCGGAAATCATCGAGAAAAAGCCGATAAGAGCCGATGCACTGCCGGCATTTCTGCCTTGGGACTGCATGGCCAAAGAAAAGCTGCTCGTTGCCATGCAGGATAATGTAGAAACCGTAAAAAATAAAATGACAATAACGGCCAATAGAGGTATG
>CALBLM010000386.1 GCA_937895695.1 uncultured Megasphaera sp. | reverse complement strand
GCCACTCGCAGTATCATTTCAATATCTTCTTTTGGTACTCCTTGCAGCCCTAACAGGCTTTTGCCCTGAATACTAGCCATTGGAATCCTCCTTATATAAAAAAAACCTCTGCCGAAAGGCAAAGGTCATATCGTAAGCATGGCAAAATATGTCCCTTTTTAGCCTCTCTGGACTATATTAAAGGTACAATCATAATCGTTCTGAATAGCGAGGCCTCACGGGACCTCCGTCATATTCTTATATTATTTTATATATATGCCGTCATAAAGTCAAGAATTTTTTATTATATCTTATAAAGTCATATAATGCTTTCATCGATCTTGCTGCAAACGATACCCGTAAAACGGTATACCAAAAAAGACTGTAACAAAATGGATGAACCATTCTCATTTTGTTACAGTCCTTCTAACCTAAAAGTTAAAAAAATCAAAGTGTGGCTGTTCTTCTGTCATAGGTAATTCAGGAAATCCAATAGGCTGGGGCTGAATAATCATAAATATCAACGCAGCCAACACGGCAACACCTAAGGTCAAGTACGAGAATGTACCTTTGGTGCTATGTGTTTCCACGCCAAAGAAGCGAATGCCTACAGCTGCGCCGATTGTGGAAAACAGTGCGCCCAATGAAAAATATCTGAAAATCAGATAGGCAGCAATCAAACCGACAACCATGGCCGAATTGACAACAATCGGATAGCAACGCGACAAGGTAGATTGTTCGTTACGCCGCATAGCCGTTAGCCAATCGGTTGCATCAATTCCGGTTAGACCTGCCACAAAGGTCGTGCCGTATAAAATCGTATCCCACGAATGATTCCATTTTTTACGATCGCCGGCAAACCACATCAATGCGGCAAAAGCAAGAATACCAATGCCCGCTAAAATATAATAGTATGTCGACGGGACATATGCTACAATACCCGTTCCAATCACGACGAGTACGCTGGCAGTGACACACATTTGTACAAGCTTGCTTTTGGTCGGCCGAACTTTTTGAGGAATCCCTTGATATATCTTCGCAAAAATTTCCAGCAAAAAGACGATGACAAAAAAGACAATACCAAAGAACGGGCTAAAGGCCGCTAAAACGACCGTAATAACCACCGGCACTAGAAATTTGACACCCGGAAAGATGACAAAGGTCTTCATGCTCATGCGATGTTCTTGGGAATACACCGTAAAGTACGTAAAGACATTAAACAGCAATAATGCAACAATGAGCTCGCCCGGTTTTGCTCCCATGTAGAGAAAAATCATCAGCAGGCACATGCTCATGTTCATACCTGTAAAACGGGAAAACACAGCACCCAAAAGGCCGGCACCAAAAAACGGCAGAATCGCTGGTAATAATTCCATATTCTATTTTCAGCCCTTTCTTATTTCAAATGATGGCTGCCGCGTTCTGTCATAGGAATA
>CALBLM010000385.1 GCA_937895695.1 uncultured Megasphaera sp. | reverse complement strand
CAGACCGACTTCCCAGCGATGCAGCCATTATCCGTATAGAAAAAACAACAAGTCCTACAGATCGCATTTTTCATATACAACTTGATGATGCACGATGGGATAAAGTAGAAAAAGAGGTAGAAAAGTATGTTGTTAGCGATTGAAACATCGAGTTTAGTTTCTAGTGTCGCATTATTACATGACGATACGTTAAAGGCAGAGCTTACGATACAGGCTCGATTGACTCATTCTGAGCAATTAATGCCGCATATTGCTGATATGTTAGATAAGGCATCTGTATCTAAAACACAAATTGATGGCGTTGCTGTAGCAATTGGCCCTGGTTCGTTTACGGGATTGCGTATTGGTTTGGCAACGGCAAAAGGGTTGGCCTTTGCCTGGAATGTGCCTATTATAGGTGTAGAAACACCGACAAGCCTGGCTTGGAATTTTGTCGGTGCTTCAGATTATATTTGCCCATTAATTGATGCCCAAAAGGGCAACGTATATGCTGCATTGTATCAGTGGCAGCAAGATACGTTACAGCAACTAGAAGATATTCATATTGCACCGTTAACGGATGTTTTGAATGAGCTGGAAATCCAGGGAAAAAACGTAGTATTTTGCGGAGATGGTGCCTTATTGGGTAAAACAAAAATTAGGGAACAATCGCCACGTTTCCGTATGGCACCGCCGACGATGTGCATTCCTCGTGCCGGCAGTGTGGCATTGGCAGCCCAAAAAAGATGGCGTGAAGGCGATGTTGATGACTGTATGACCCTTACACCAGCCTATAAACGGCGCAGTGAAGCCGAAGTATTATGGGAAAAACGGCATGGTGGTCAATCATGTCTATAACGGTTCGTAAGGCACGTTTGGAAGATGCCGCAGGAATTTATGCTGTAGAGCAGGAATCGTTTTCTGTTCCTTGGTCCTTAACGTCTATTCAGCACGAATTGGCGCACAGTGATTTAACGACGTATTATGTATTGGAAGATGACATGGGGACGATTGCAGGCTATGCGGGTTTGTGGCATGTAGTAGATGAAGGGCAGATTACGAATATTGCCTTGTTAAAAACATATCGCCGACAAGGATATGGGGAACATCTTTTGCGTGTTTTAATGGAAGACGCATGGAAGAATAATTGTATGAATATTTTTTTAGAAGTACGATTTTCTAATATAGCCGCATTAGC
>CALBLM010000384.1 GCA_937895695.1 uncultured Megasphaera sp. | reverse complement strand
CGTTTTCTATTTTTTCTTTTAAGCCACCTGCTGTAAAGGTGCCGCAAAAAATAACCTGTTTGGAATTTTGTGTAATGTTGATAAAACCGCCGCACCCGGCAACACGTCCATGAAATTTGCTAACATTGATGTTGCCTTCTTCATCCGATTCAGCTAAGCCTAAAATAGCCAAATCCACACCGCCGCCATCATAAAAATCAAATTGATATGGCTGATCTAATATTGCTGCAGCATTAGTCGATGCCCCAAAATTTAAACCGCCTGCCGGAGTACCGCCGATGGTCCCAGCTTCTGTTGTCAACACCATACCACGAACACCTTCTTCGGCAGCAATAGAAGATACCCCTTCAGGCATGCCAATACCTAAATTAACGACAGCATTCGGAATTAATTCCATCGCACAGCGGCGAGCAATGATTTTTCGATTATTCAATGGCAACGCATCTAAAGATCCTAATGGGACTTTCATATCACCATTAAACCCTGGGTTATACGCGTAATCCCATGTCATCTGGTGATCACCTTCTTCACCTTTGACGATATAATCAACCAAAACTCCCGGGATTTTTACATCTTTAGGATCTAGTGTTTCTTTCTGAGCAATTTGCTTTACCTGGGCAATGACAATTCCCCCACAGGCACGTGCTGCTTCAGCAATAGCCAATGCTTCTCCTGTGCCAATTTCCTGTTCCATTGTAATATTACCATCCTCATCAGCTGTTGTTCCTCGAATGATTGCTACATGAATAGGATAGGGTCGATACCAAAGCCATTCTTCATTTTTCAAATTAACTACTTCTACCCAACCGTCTTGCTGATCTTTTGTTTTTTGGTTAATGCGTCCTCCCTCTACACGCGGATCTACAAAGGTTCCTAATCCAACTTTAGTAATCGTGCCGGGACGACGTCCCGCAATATCTCGAAACCATTGAGAAATGGTTCCTTGGGGCAGATTATATGCTAAAATTTTATTATCATTGATTAACTTACCAATTCGCGGGGTTAAATTAAAGTGCCCACCAATGACGCATCGAAGCAATCCTTCTTCTCCTAAATGATTAAGTCCTCTCTCTTCGCCATCTCCCTGACCCGCTGCAAAGATAACGGTTAAGTCTTTCGGGACGCCTTCTTGCAAAAATGAAGACTGCATTGTTTTTAAGATTGTTTCCGGAACTAAACCACCGACAAATCCACTCGTGGCTATAACTGCACCATTACGGATTTTTTTTACCGCTTCCATAGCAGATACAACTTGTGCCATACTCTTTCATCCTTTCTCTGTAAATATTTAATGAAGCCCTGTAACTGTATAAATCACAATAATTACAAAGACTGCAAAAGTTTTTAATAATGTAATCGCAAAAATATCACGATATGAATCTCGATGGCTAAGACCGCATACGGCCAATAATGTAATAACAGCCCCATTGTGTGGCAATGTATCGAGACCACCAGATGCCATAGAAGCAACGCGATGGAGGATTTCTGGTCCCATACCAATAGACTGTGCCCATGACAACCAATCTTGTGACATTAATTCCAACGCAATGGCCATGCCTCCGGAAGCTGAACCAGTAATACCAGCTAAAACTGTAACACTGACTGCTTCTGATACAAGCGGCGTGCCACCAATATGAATGTTAATAAGAAAATTAGCTACATCAGCAAAACCAGGAAGTTGGGAAATAACATTACCATACCCTACTTCAGAGGCTGTATTCATAATGGCAAGCAAAGAACCAATAGCCCCTGCATTAAGAATTTTAGACATAGAGGAAACTGTTTTGATCTCTCTCCAACCTACTGCCAGTGCAATAACAATCCCTGTAATCAAGGAGATAATCAATGCCCATATACTAGCCACATTTTGCACTTTACCAGCAACTAGAGGTACGCCTTTCATATGTTGAAATGGGACTAAAATATCCGGGTTCCAAATAACACATTCTGTAATAACAAAATTTAAAACTAAAACAGCGACTAATGGCAAACAAGCCACTTTCCAAGAAAATAATTTGGAATTTGGATCTACATCCGGCTCATTTAATGTATGATTGCCATAACCTTCACCGCGAGCAATCGCTGCTTTTAAACGATGTACTAAATAATATCCGCCACAACCATAAATAATAGCTGCTCCAATTAATCCTGCAACGGGGCCAGCATATAAATTGGTTCCAAAATACGTTGTTGGAATAATATTCTGAATCTGCGGTGTACCAGGAAGGCAATCCATAGTAGCAGTAAACGCTCCTAACGCAATAACTGCTGGAACAAAATGTTTGGGATAATTTGCTTCTTTAAACAACGCCGCAGCAAAGGGATATACTGCAAAAACGACTACAAATAACAACACACCACCATATGTCAAAATTGAAGATGCTAATACAATCGATAAAACAGCTTTATGTGGTTCCCTGCCAAGACCATTAATAATCGCACTGGCAAGGCTTCTAGCAAGACCCGTTTCTTCCATCACTTTGCCAAAAATAGCTCCTAGCATAAATACCGGGAAATAGGATTTAATATAAGTAACCGCTTTCCCCATAAATAGTTCCGTATACGACGGCATAATATCGAGTCCAGATAACGTAGCAGCCAAAATTGCCATAATCGGAGCCATCATAATAACGGAAAAGCCACGATATGCAAATGCTATCAAACCAAACAGGCTTAAAATAATGATGATAACATTTAAATCCATGTAGACATCCCTCTCTTTCTTTCGCACTATGTGAATATTTGAACAAAAATAAATAAAAAAAATCGCCATGGCTGTCTGCATCGCTCTCTTCATATGTAATGAATTTCACGAATGCTTTTGTTGCATTCAGCATATCATTCTCCCTGCATTACTGTAAAATGGTTTGATTTCACTAGATACATGAATTGACTTCATCAAAAAAATCCTGCTTTAGTATACAGTTACTTTTATAATATGCTAAAGCAGGATTTTTATTTTTATAGGTATATATCAACTATCTTATATTTTATCTTTTAATTTATATATCATATCCAAAAATAATTTCATTGGCGTAGATATAAACTTTTCACGATGATATGCTATCGTAGGAATCCATGGCAGTGTTGGTTCTTGCATATGGAGCTGCACTATTGTTTTACTGCAAAACTTATCAATAATTGGCTTAGGCAACAACGTAATACCCTCACCATCACTAACTGCTTCAATCAATAAATCCCATTGCGCACTTTCACGTACAATATGCGGCAAAAAACCAGCCTGCTGACAACTTTCTATAATATTATCATACAACATAAATGTTTTATCTAACACATAAAATGACTCTTGAGACAATTGAGAAAATGTAATAGAACCATAATTCGCCAAACGGTGGTTAGGAGCTACCGCACATACTACTTCCGAATGTAAAAATGGAATTTGAATAAAATCAGGATCCACAAAAGGCTGTATTAAAATACTCATATCAACAGTTCCTGTCTTTGTCAGTGAATAGGCTGATTTAGCACCTAATTCAGATACACGTAACTGAATATTGGGATACATATGCTGATACTGACGCAGTACAGCATGTACTACAGTAATCGTCACAGGCGGAATTGCCAAGGTCAGCGTTCCTCGCCGACTATGCAATAATACGGATAAAACTTCTACTTCAGATTTATAATTGGATACAATTTTAACTGCACTATGATAAAAAATTTCGCCTGCTGATGTTAGTTTAAAACGATTAGACGTACGATCTATTAATTCCGTTTCATATTCCTTTTCTAAAGAACGAATTGCCTTGCTAATCGTAGACTGGCTAATAAATAATGATTCCGCTGCTTTTGTAAAACTTTGTTTTTTTACTGCTTCAATAAAATATACAAAATGATCCATATTCATATAATACACGCTCCTTTCTATAACACATAAATAAATCCCCCCCCCCCCGTATATATTTATATAAATATTTAATATAAATAAAAATAATTTATATAAATAATATCATATAGTTATTGTAATGAACATATGACTTAGTTATTATGATTATTTTTCATTGCACTATGTAGAGAAAATACATTCATCAGCTTATGGATTAATCATACGTTGCAACGCCTGAAATGCTGGCACATATTCATTTAAAATGCGCTGAGCTCGTTGCAATACATTTTCAGATATATCTGGATGATATCGATCACACAACATTTGAATCCACGTATCTTCTGACACCTCTAAAATCCGTTCATACGCATCCATTACTAATTCTTTTGGTGTTCCTTTGGCCTCTTCTTCTAGTTGATGCCGCATAAAATAATCCCGCAATGCTAATTGCCCTGCATCAAATGTTTCTGCAAATACATGAATGATACCATGACACAACAATATATCCCGCATCTTTTCTGGCTGTATTTCAATTAATACTTGCAGCTTTTTATTAAATAATTCTAATGTATTCATTATATTTCCCTCCTTATTTACAGAATACAAAACTAAAAAAACTACTGCAATAAAAATTACCTTTATATACAAGAACTTTTTTTCATATCATACAAGTATTTTTTTCATGTTAAATAGTCATTTATTTTTTATTGATATTAGTTTTTGATATCTTAATAAGGTAAAAATTCTCATCTATTTTTTTTTCTTCTTATTGTTGCTAATTATGTGTTATATTTCACATTTCTTATTTGTTTGTGAAAAAGTAGAACTTACTTTTTGCTATGAATTGTTCGGTATACAAAATTTATGTTGTAAATAGTATTTTCCGTCGTATATGGTTATGTCTTTTTCTTATTGTTGTAATTCTTATGTAGAATAGCTTTATGTATTCTCTATGTGAATAATGAATTGTTCTTAAAAAACATAAGTATGCTATTTATATAACATGATTTGCTTTTGTTTTTATGTAAAACTTTTAAGTATAGCATGCCGTCATGTATTACAAAAAAGTCTACAATAATCTTTCCGTTATTCCTTGACGCTATTATTTTTTCGTGATAACATTCTTACAGGTAATACAAATGCAGCGAATTGAATCGTACTGCTTTGTACGAATTTCTTGTAAATTCTTTACTTAAATCCATTTTTTCTTTTATCGATTCTTTACAAGAATCGATTAGAATGGTAGTGAAGATAAAAAATATGGGAGGTTGTATTTGACAATGAAGAAAGTGAAAATTATCACAGCGGCTGATGCTGCTAAACTTGTTAAAGACAATGATACGCTTACATCTATTGGTTTTGTTAGCTGTGCTCATCCAGAAGCTTTAACAAAAGCATTGGAACAACGTTTTTTAGAAACTGGCAGTCCTAAAAACCTGACATACATTTATACTGCTTCACAGGGCAAACGCGATGGTCGCGGCGGTGAACATTTGGCTCACGAAGGCTTGCTCAAACGTGCCATCTTAGGTCATTATCAGACTGTACCGGCAATTGCAAAATTAGCTGTAGAAAATAAAATTGAAGCATATAACTGTGCACAAGGTACATTACTCCATTGGTTCCGTGCATTGGCTGGTCATAAAATGGGTGTTTTCACTGACATTGGTTTGGAAACATTCCTTGATCCTCGTCAAGGCGGCGGCAAATTAAATGACGTTACCAAAGAAGATATCGTAAAACTTCTTACAATTGAAGGACAAGAACAACTCTTCTATCCGACCTTCCCGGTCAATGTTGCTTTCCTTCGCGGCACTTATGCTGATGAAGTTGGTAATATCACGATGGAAGAAGAAGTTGCTCCATTGGAAAACACATCGGTTGCACAAGCTGTTCATAACTGCGGTGGCATCGTCGTTGTACAGGTTAAAGGCGTTGTAGAACATGGTACATTGGATCCGCGCCTGGTAAAAATTCCTGGCATTTATGTTGACTACGTTGTCGTTGCTGATGAAAAAGACCATGAACAAGCATTTGGTTGCGCATTCGACCCGACATTGTGCGGCGAACGTCGTGCTCCTCTCGGCGAAGCTGGTGCTCCGTTGCCAATGAGCGCAAAGAAAATCATTGGTCGTCGCGGCGCATTATTCCTTACGGAAAATGCAATCGTTAACCTCGGCGTTGGTGCTCCGGAATATGTTGCATCTGTTGCTGGTGAAGAAGGCATTGCCGATACGATTACATTAACAGTCGAAAATGGTGCTATCGGCGGTGTTCCACAAGGCGGTGCACAATTCGGTTCCACTCGTAATGCTGAAGCAATTATCGACCATCCGTATCAGTTTGACTTCTACGATGGCGGCGGTTTGGATATGACATTCCTTGGCCTTGCACAATGCGATGCTACAGGCAACATCAACGTCAGCAAATTCGGTACAAACATTGCCGGCTGCGGTGGTTTCCCGAATATTTCTCAGCAGACACCGAACGTATTCTTCTGCGGTACATTTACAGCCGGTGGCTTAAAAATCGCTGTTGAAGATGGCAAAGTAAAAATTCTTCAAGAAGGCAAAGCTAAGAAATTCATTAAGAATGTTGACCAGATTACATTCAATGGTTCCTACGCTATGCGTAAAGGCCAGAAAGTTCATTACATCACAGAACGCTGCGTCTTTGAATTGACCAAAGATGGTTTGAAATTGACAGAAGTTGCTCCTGGCATTGATGTAGAAAAAGACATTCTTGCTCATATGGACTTCAAACCGATTATCGGAGATTACAAAACCATGGATCTTCGTATTTTCCAAGATGGTCCGATGGGATTGAAAAAATAATTCATCCTATATTTTATATATAACATTATAAAAATTATTAAAGGAGACATGCACATCATGAAACCAATGAGATTGCATCACGTAGGTATTGTACTTCCTACATTACAACAAGCACACGACTTTATTCAGGCAAATGGCCTCGAAATCGACTATGCCGGTTTCGTAAACGCATATCATGCTGATTTGATTTTCACTAAAAAAGGCCCATTCTGCAGCCCAATTGAAATGATTATCCCTCATGAAGGCGTTTTGACCAAATTCAACGGCGGCCGCGGCGGTATTGCTCATATCGCTTTTGAAGTCGATGATGTTGAAGCTGTTCGTCAGGAAATGGAAGCTGAATGCCCAGGCTGCATGCTCGAAAAGAAAGCTGTTCAAGGTACAGACGATATTATCGTTAACTTCCGTCGTCCAAGCACAAACCAGGGTATTCTCGTAGAATACGTACAGACGACAGCTCCTATCAAAGGTCACGGCGTAAATCCGTTTGAAAAATTAGGTAAAGCCGGCGAACTCCATGATACATGGCATCCAATGCGCCTCCACCATGTCGGCATCGTACTTCCGACAATGGAACAGGCTCAAGCTTTCATCAAAACAAACGGTTTGGAAGTTGATTACTCCGGTTTTGTTGATGCTTACCATGCTGACCTCATCTTCACAAAGAAAGGTGAATACAGCACACCGCTCGAAATGATTATTCCGCACGAAGGCGTTTTGACCAAATTCAATAACGGCCGCGGTGGCATTGCTCACCTCGCATTCGAAGTTGATGATGTTGAAGCCGTTCGTCAGCACATGGAAAAAGAATGCCCGGGCTGCATGCTTGAAAAGAAAGCCGTTCAAGGTACAGACGATATTATCGTTAACTTCCGTCGTCCGAGCACCGATCAGGGTATTCTCGTAGAATACGTACAGACTGTCGCTCCGATTAACTACAATAAATAATCTACATCACTATATAGTTGATGTCGGCAGTATGTGGAAAGGATATAAGAAATATGTATACACTTGGAATTGATGTTGGCTCTTCATCTTCTAAAGCCGTTATCTTAGAAGATGGTAAAAATATCATTGCACAAGCAGTCATTGAAATTGGTACCGGCTCTACCGGTCCGGAACGTGTCTTAGAAGAAGTATTTAAAGATACCAATTTGACATTAGACGATATGGCAAATGTTATTGCTACAGGGTATGGCCGTTTTAACGTCGTCGCTGCAAAAGGCGAAGTAAGTGAAATCACATGTCATGCCAAGGGAGCTGTTTTTGAATGCCCCGGCACGACAACGATTTTGGATATTGGCGGTCAAGACGTCAAAGCCATTAAGTTGAATACAGACGGACTTGTTATGCAGTTCGCTATGAACGATAAATGTGCTGCTGGTACAGGCCGTTTCCTCGATGTCATGTCTAAAGTATTGGAAATTCCAATGTCTGAAATGGGAGAATGGTATTTTAAATCCCAGCATCCAGCAGCCGTCAGCAGTACATGTACGGTATTTGCTGAATCAGAAGTCATTTCCCTACTGTCTAAAAATATTCCGAAAGAAGACATCGTTGCAGGTGTCCATCGTTCCATCGCCAGCAAAGCCAGTGCACTCGTACGCCGTGTCGGTGTCGGTGCCGATCTGACAATGACTGGCGGCGGTTCACGGGATCCCGGCGTAGTCGATGCCATTTCGAAAGAATTGGGCGTTCCCGTCCGTGTAGCAGCTCATCCGCAAGCAGTCGGTGCCTTAGGTGCTGCCTTGATTGCTTATGAAAAAGTTGCCAAACAAAAATAAGGTTATGTCTTCCCTCTTGGGAAGATGACATAAAATAGTACTTTAGCTTATCCAACCGATAAAAGGAGAGATTGTAATGAGTGAAGAAAAAGCAGTAGATATCGAAAGCATGAGCGCCAAAGATGCGCTTGGCTATTTCCTGCCGAAAGTCGATGAAGATGCTAGAAAAGCAAAAAAAGAAGGCCGTCTCGTATGCTGGGCTGCTTCTGTAGCACCTCCTGAATTCTGCACAGCTATGGACATTGCTGTTGTATTCCCTGAAACACATGCTGCTGGCATTGGCGCACGTCATGGTGCTCCGGATATGCTCGAAGTTGCTGAAAACAAAGGCTACAACCAGGATATCTGTTCCTACTGCCGTGTTAACATGGGCTACATGGAATGCCTCAAACAACAGGCTTTAAACGGTGGCGAAGAACCGGACGTATTGAAAAAATCCCCGGCATCCCGTATTCCATTACCTGATGTTATTTTGACTTGCAACAACATTTGCAACACCTTGTTAAAATGGTACGAAAACTTAGCAAAAGAATTAAACATTCCTCTGATTACCATCGACGTACCGTTCAACCACGAATATCCTGTTACAAAACAGTCTAAACAGTATATCGTAGGCGAATTTAAACACGCTATCAAACAGCTCGAAGAACTCTGCGGCCGTCCGTTCAACTACGAAAAATTCTTCGAAGTACAAAAACAGACACAGCGTTCTATCGCAGCTTGGAACAAAATTGCTTCCTACCTCTGCTACAAACCGTCCCCGCTCAACGGCTTTGACCTCTTCAACTACATGGGCCTTGCCGTAGCTGCTCGTGACCTCGACTATGCTGAAATTACTTTCAACAAATTGATCAAAGAATTAGACGCTAAAGTAGCTGCTAAAAAATGGGCTTTTGGCGAAAACGAAAAAACTCGTGTAACCTGGGAAGGTATTGCCGTATGGATTGCTTTGGGTCACACATTTAAAGAATTAAAAGGTAAAGGTGCTTTGATGACAGGTTCCGCATATCCTGGCATGTGGGATGTTTCCTACGAACCGGGCAACCTCGAATCCATGGCTGAAGCTTATACCCGTACATACATTAACTGCTGCCTCGAACGCCGCGGCGAAGTATTGGAAAGCATCGTTCGTGATGGCAAATGCGACGGCTTGATCATGCATCAGAACCGTTCCTGCAAAAACATGAGCCTCCTCAATGATGAAGGCGGCAAACGCATTCAGAAAAACCTCGGTGTTCCGTACGTTATCTTCGACGGTGACCAGACAGATCCGCGTAACTTCTCTGAAGCACAGTTCGATACTCGTGTAGAAGCATTGTGCGAAACAATGGACGAAAAGAAAGCCAATGAAGGAGGCAATCACTAATGAGCAAGATTGATGAACTTATCAGCAAATTACAAGAAGTAGCAAACCATCCTAAAAAAACGGTTTTAGAATATAAAAAACAAGGCAAAGGTCTTGTAGGTATTATGCCGTACTACGCTCCGGAAGAAATCGTATATGCCGCAGGTTATCTCCCTGTTGGTTTGTTCGGCGCACAGAAACCGACCATTTCCGCAGCTCGTACATACTTACCTCCATTCGCTTGTTCTTTGATGCAGGCTGACATGGAATTACAGCTCAACGGCACATATGACTGCCTCGATGCTGTTATCTTCTCCGTTCCTTGCGATACACTCCGTTGCATGAGCCAGAAATGGCACGGTAAAGCTCCGGTTGTTGTTTTCACACATCCGCAAAACCGTAAAATCCAGGCTGCTGTTGACTTCCTTAAAGCAGAATACGAACACGTTCGCAGCGAATTGGAACGCATCTTAAACGTAAAAATTACAGATATGGCTCTTCAGGAAGCTATCAAAGTATACAACGAAAACCGTCAGGTTATGCGTGAATTCTGCGATGTAGCTGCTCAGTATCCGCAGATCTTTACTCCTGTAAAACGTCATGACGTTATCAAAGCTCGTTGGTTCATGGACAAAGCTGAACACACCAAATTGGTTCGTGAATTAATCGACGCTGTCAAAGCTGAAAAAGTACAGCCTTGGAATGGCAAGAAAGTTATTCTTTCTGGTATTATGGCTGAACCGGATGAATTCCTCGATATCTTCAGCGAATTTAACATCGCTGTTGTAGCTGATGACCTCGCTCAGGAATCTCGTCAGTATCGTAACGATGTTCCTTCCGGCATTGATCCACTCGAACAGCTCGCTCAGTGGTGGCAGGACTTCGATGGTTGCCCGCTCGCTATGAACCCGGACAAACCTCGTGGACAGATGCTTATCGACATGGCTAAAAAATATGACGCTGACGCTGTCGTTATCTGCATGATGCGTTTCTGCGACCCTGAAGAATTTGACTATCCGATTTACAAAGTTGAATTCGAAAAAGCCGGCCTTCGTTACACTGTTGTTGACGTTGACCTCGAATCTCCTTCTCTCGAACAGATTCGTACACGTATTCAGGCTTTCTCCGAAATTCTCTAATACATACGTATATTTCTCATTCATTACGAATGACTATCACTGCCAGTGGGAACCTTTCGAGGTTCCCCTGCGGTGGATAGTATCTGATGATCCTATCAGGTATTATCCACTGCAGAATCTACATGTTTACTATGTTTCTGCACATTATCTTGATTTAAAAGCAAGTTGCTTTTAAATATATATGTATAATCTTAGGAGGAATTACATCATGGATTTCAAACTGAATGAAATGCAGCAGGATATTGCTAATCTTGCTAAAGATTTTGCTGAAAAAAAATTGGCTTTAACGGTTAAAGACCGCGACGAAAAAGAAGTTTTCGATCGTTCTATCGTAGATGAAATGGGTACTCTCGGTCTTCTCGGTATTCCTTGGGAAGAAGAAAACGGCGGTGTTGGCGCAGACTTCGTCAGCGTTGTTCTCGCTACAGAAGAAGTTGCTAAAGTTGACCCTTCCATCGCATTGAGCTTTGAAGTTCACACCATGCTCTGCTCCTGGCCTATTTGGAAATTCGGCACAGCTGAACAGAAACAGAAATTCTTAAAACCGTTGGCAGAAGGCACAAAACTCGGTGCATTTGGCCTTACTGAACCGAATGCCGGCACAGATGCATTGAACGGTTCTACAGTTGCTACGAAAAACGAAGATGGCAGCTATACATTGAACGGCTCCAAAGTCTTCAACACTAACGGCGGCGAAGCTGATATCACTGTTGTATTCGCAGCTACAGACAAATCCAAAGGTGCTAAAGGCATGAGCGCTTTCATCGTAGAAAAAGGCATGGAAGGCTTTACCTATGGTAAAAAAGAAGTTAAAATGGGTATCCGCGCTTCCGTACAGCGTGAACTCGTTTTCCAGAACGTTCGTATCCCTGCTGACCACCTCCTCGGTAAAGAAGGCGAAGGCTTCAAAATCGCTATGATGACATTGGATGGCGGCCGTATCGGCGTTGGCGCACAGGCTCTCGGTATTGCAGAAGGTGCTTACAACGAAGCTGTTAAATACGCTAAAGAACGTACACAGTTCGGTAAACCGATTGCTAAATTCCAGGCTATTGCTTTCATGCTCGCTGACATGAAACTCAAAATTGAAACAGCTCGTTTGGCTGTATACAAAGCTGCTTGGAAAATGGGTCAGCCTGACGTTAAATCCTACTCTGTAGATGCTGCTATTGCTAAAAAATATGCTTCTGATATTGCTATGCAGGTTACTACAGATGCTGTACAGGTATTTGGTGGTTATGGCTTTACTCGTGAATATCCGGTTGAACGCTACATGCGTGATGCTAAGATCACTCAGATTTATGAAGGCACCAACCAGGTACAGCAGATGATTATTTCTGGTGCTATCCTCCGGTAATCAACTGTTTTACAAAAATCACTTCCTTTCAAAATCCCATTATCAAAAATAGATGCATACGTGAAAAAAGGCTGTCGCTTCGGCGACGGCCTTTTTTATTATGTATCTCTCCCTATGTATAGGCTATCATATTCTTTTATTTACCTACTACATCATTAGCTGCAAGCCACTGAGACCACGGCGTTGCAAAATTGTTTTGGTAGTTTTGTTGTACATACGTATAAAACAATTTTACCATACGTGCTTTATCTGCATAGTAATCGGCTTTCCACTGATCTTTCTTTGGTTTGGGAATCGTATAAGCAACATAGTTACCGCCGATTAAGTGCTGACGCTGTAAGATGTCTTTTAAGGATACATCTGGGTTCTTCATCATATCAGCCATTGCCATGTATGCTGTCGTACGACCTACACCAGCCTGGCAGTGGAAGTGAAGCCATGCATCTTTCGGCATCGTACGGAAGAAATTAACAAACTGATCAACGCAGTCCGGAGACGGCCATACATGGTCGGTAGCTGTAATACGAACATAATTTACACCAAGGGATTTCGCCATTTCTTCTTCTGTCATGGCACTGGTAACTTTAATCTGTTTCGGATTCATAGCAAATTTACTCTTATCCAATTCAGATACGATGACCT
>CALBLM010000383.1 GCA_937895695.1 uncultured Megasphaera sp. | reverse complement strand
CCATGCCACCCAAATGGTCGCCATGAGGATGGGTAATTAATACAATATCCAGCGTTTTAACTTTCTTATCTTTCAGCTGCTTGACTAATGCATCCCGACTATCCACGTCACCTGTATCAATGAGCATATTTTTTCCGTTGTATTGAATCAACGTCGCATCAGCTTGCCCTACATTAAGTACAGATACATGAAGCGCATTGGCATCATCTTTTACGGTCCCTGCCGTAGCCTGCTGCGTATTACCACTGCCGCCGCTCTGGATCGTACTGCTACCACAGCCTCCCAACACTAGCATGAAGGCCAGGCAAATTGCTGTAAAACAGTAAAATACCTTCGTTCCTATATATTTCATCTTAAAGTGTTCCTCCTATCAGATGTTCCTGTAACAATGGTACAGCCATGTTTTCTTCTAACTCATGAATGACTCGAGGAACTGCATCAGCTACTTCCATTGGTGTAAATCCATAGGAACCATATTCATTGCGGCAACGGTCGCCAGCTGCACCATGCAAATATACCGCAGCGCAAGCGGCACTGCAAATATCGGGATGGCTTTCCCGCACAGCTACGGCAGCAACCATGCCTGTCAAAACATCTCCCATACCGCCGCAAGCCATACCGGCGTTACCTGTAGGATTGACATAGGCATTTCCTGTTTTAGCAGATACAATGACTGTCGGTGCGCCCTTAAGTATCAAATTGACATGCCAGTCATGGACAAACGATTTTGCCGCTCCGATAAGATTTCTCTGGATATCAGAAATAGCCATGCCACTAAGTCTGCTAAACTCTGCTAAATGAGGTGTCATAATAATACGCTGTCCCATTGATTGCAGCAATTCTTTTTCATCAGTTAATAAATTGATTGCATCCGCATCCAATACGACAGGGCATGTTGTGTTTTGAAGTATCTGTGTAATAAATTCTTTGGTTTCTGTTTGTTTTCCCATTCCCGGGCCCATAACTAAAACAGACCAAGACGCACTCTCTGCCAGAATGGAATCAGCATCTTCAGGTGTAAAATACGCTTGATTGCCAATGCCGCGAACCATAATTTCCGGCTGACGCCCTATACAATACGGGGCTGTTTGCGCCGGCACGCGCAAAAATACTTTTCCTGCGCCACTTCGTACAGCACCATGGGCTGCCATCAATGCCGCGCCAGCCATATCACTGCTGCCCGTTACGATGCCAACGGTACCATGGTTTCCTTTATGACTTGCCGGACTGCGAGGTATCAGAATTTCTGCAATATCCGATTCCTGCAGCAAATAGGCAGGATCATCTTCTGGCTGCGTTAACAACGGCAGCGGCATGCCAATCGCATCCAGGACAACCGAACCAGCGCATGTTCGACCGGGATACAATACAAGTCCCCGTTTCAACGCACCAAATGTAATCGTCATATCAGCAAACACAGGCCCGTTTTCTTCTTCTCCACTACCACTGACTTCTCCCGTATCTGTATTAACACCAGTTGGTATATCAACGGCTAAAACCGTCAATGTCCCTGTCGCTGCAGTTTCATTGATCATGGCAGCAATCGTAGTCAATGGCTCCCGTAAATCACCGTGAAATCCCGTACCTAACATAGCATCAACAGCAACCTGGCTGGTTTGCAGCCGCTGTTTCAAAAGCTGCCAATCGATGTCATCATTGCCACAATTCGTCACTATACAAGACTCATTATCTTCTATTGCCAACAACGTCATTAAATGCAGTCGTGCTTCTTCCGAATAGGACTGTGTATGTCCCAAAACATACACATATACTCTGGCACCTGCTGCTAAAATGTGACGTGCTAAAACAAATCCATCGCCACCGTTATTGCCTTTACCGCAAAAAATAATAACGGTTTTATCCATCCAACCGCCAATATAAGAATCGGCCTGTTCCGCCACGGCATGGCCGGCATTTTCCATCAGAACTGCCGGCAAAATACCGTATTTTCCGTGCATAGCGGTTCGATCCATCGCTCTCATTTGTTCTGCCGTATTTAATTTCTGCATATTCTCTCTCCTTTGCTACATAATGACTTGAGCAATCGCATAATCGCCATCGTGACTAATCGATACAGAAGGTGTCTGCACAGCATGTTCGTTTACTATTTTCTGATAATATCCGTGCAGTCGGAAAAACGGTGCTCCTAATTCGGTATGATCAATTTCAACGTCTGTCCATTTTCCCTGTCTAAATCCAGTGCCTAGTGCTTTAAACAACGCCTCCTTAGCAGCAAATATTCCTGCAAAGGAGGCATACTGATGATATTGCCGTTGTTGACAATACGTAATTTCGCAATCAGTAAAAAACCGATGCAGGGACCGTTCATGATGCTGGACGAGTTCCTCCATGCGGCTAATTTGCACAATATCAATTCCGCAAACCATATCATTCCTCCAATACAAAAACCGCAATCCCTATCAGAGGGATTGCGGCATATACACTTACCACTTCTGCATTCGGATACAAATAGCTAATCCTTCCAGCAAGGCCCGAAATGTCATAAATGACATAGTCATATCAGAATAGACAGAATGAGTTACTTTATAACAGAGTATCACCTGTTTGTGCTGATAATCATATACCAAACCATGCAGATTGGATTCAAACGTATACTTAGGCGCCGGCACTTTAAATTGAGGCGGCTTTTCTACTTCAAGTCCATGAATCAAACGGTTGATAAATACAGTTTTAGGCACTTCCGATTGAAGCATTTCATCGACAAAGCTATCCAATACAGACATGAATTCACCTCTATGAATTAGTCAAAGAAATGTGCATGAATTGCCTTAACAGCTGTATCTACACATTCTTCACTAATCAAACAGGTGATGCTGATTTCCGATGTGGAAATAATTTCAATATTGATGCTCTTGTCGCTAAGTACGCCAAACATCCCTGCAGCAATGCCCGGATGACCTGCCATGCCTGCGCCAACAACAGATACTTTAGCCATTTTATCATCAATTAAAACATCTTCAACAGGGAATTCTTTACGAATGTTTGCCAAGACTTCTTTGGCTTCTTCCAGTTCCGTACGAGCAACAGTAAAGGTAATATCTGTTACGCCTTCTTTGGCAACTCGGACGCTTTGAACAATCATATCGACATCGACATGCTTTTCTGCCAATTCTGCGAAAATTTTATATGCATATCCCGGCTGATTGGGAATGCCTAATACGGTAATTTTTGCTACGTTTTTATCCGAAGCTACGCCACGGATGAGATACTGTTTGAGTTCCATAGAACAATCCTCCTTGATAATTGTGCCTTCTTCTTCTGAAAATGTAGAACGTACGTGAATAGGAACGCTGAAGCGACTGCCCATTTCTACAGCACGCGGCTGCATAACGCCGGCACCGAGCTTGGCCATTTCCAACATTTCACCATACGTGATTTCTTTCATCTTCTTCGCATTCGGCACAATACGAGGATCTGATGTATATACGCCGTCAACATCTGTATAAATTTCACATACATCAGCATGAATAGCCCCTGCAATGGCAAGGGTTGTTGTATCTGAACCGCCACGACCTAGTGTTGTAATATCACCATGACCGGTAATCCCTTGGAACCCGGCAACAACAACGACATTGCCATCATCCAATGCTTCCATAATTCGTTCTGGTTCTAATTCCAAAATACGACCCTTATTAAAGGCATCGCTTGTTTTAATACCTGCCTGTGCCCCTGTAAAGGAAATTGCTTTTTGTCCGGCTTCCTGAAAAGCCATTGCCATTAAGGCAATGGATACTTGTTCGCCTGTTGTCAAAAGCATGTCCATTTCCCGGCCATACGTCTTAGAGGTAATTTGTTTTGCTAATGCTACTAAATCGTCTGTCGTATCCCCCATAGCGGATACAACAATAACAATTTTATCCCCCGGCTGTTTGCCTTTTAAGACACGTTGTACAATAGCACGCATTTTGTCTGGCGTTGCAACAGAACTACCGCCAAACTTTTTCACGATTAATGCCAACTTGAATCCCTCGCTTTTAGTTTATTATCACATTCCCATGGTCCATCTAACCATATATTGAATAATATCATGGTCCCATAAAAAAGTAAAGAAAAATGTCAACAAAAAGGACATCTCCATGCCATCATTACGGTTCATTTTCTATGATTTTCAGCTAGCATGAAGAAATTTTTCGTCTTTTTATAAAAAACAGTTGCCTATTTGATGACGGCACCCTATAATTTTAGTATTCCTTAAAATTATTTTTTTAGTAAAGGAGCGGTAATCATGGAACAAAATTCTGGAATCCTGGAACGTCTATTTCATGTATCAGCAAACGGTTCATCCATAAAAACCGAACTATTGGCGGGCATTACGACGTTCATGACAATGGCCTATATTTTGGCTGTCAATCCTACGATTTTAAGTGCCGCCGGTATGGATAAAGGAGCCGTACTGACTGCTACTGCACTGGCCTCTTGTCTGGGCTGCTTATGCATGGCGTTTTTTGCCAACTATCCCTTCGCCTTGG
>CALBLM010000382.1 GCA_937895695.1 uncultured Megasphaera sp. | reverse complement strand
ATCATATCAGCCATTTTCCAAGCGTACTGCAAATGAATAAAATCACGGGACAGCATCGAAAAGTACGCCATCATGTGATGACTGAACAATACCGGCTGCGCCCGCTGCAAATGCGTATACCCCGGCATGATGACATCGCTGTACTTTTCTGCCGCTTTGACAATAGATTCTTGTAATTGCACAAGCAGTTTGGCAACGGCTGCAATTTCTTTGCGGACATACATATGCGTATCCAATGCTACCTGGTCATTACGACTGCGACCCGTATGGAGTCGTTTGCCGGCTTCGCCAATAGCATCGGTCAACCGTTTTTCTACATTCATATGAATGTCTTCCAGTTCTACAGAAAATTCAAATTCGCCTTTTTCAATCTGTTCATAAATATGTTTCAGCCCAGTGACAATAGCATCTTTATCTTCTGCTGAGATAATGCCCTGTCGCTGCAGCATCGTTGCATGAGCGATGCTGCCGCAAATATCTTCGGCATACATACGGCAATCAAATTGAATGGACGCATTGAATTCTTCTACACTTTTATCCGTGGCCTTTGTAAAACGGCCGCCCCATAATTTCATGGTGTTCGCTCCTTATTTTCCGTTCTTTTTCGCATGCTGTTTCATCAGCGCACGCATCTGGAGAGGTAATCCAAAGAGATTGATAAATCCTTCAGCATCTTTCTGGTTGTATACATCGTCTTCGCCAAATGTAACGAATTCTTCATTATACAACGAATACGGCGACGTAGAACCGGCACTGATAATATTGCCTTTGTACAGTTTCAATTTAATCTGGCCTGTAACTGTCTGCTGTGTTTCGTCAACAAAAGCAGAAAGGGCTTCGCGAAGGGGCGAGAACCATTTACCGTCATAGACTAATTCAGCAAATTTATTGGCAACTGTTTCTTTGTAATGGAATGTATCGCGATCCAAGCAGAGATATTCCAATTCTCTGTGGGCGTACATCAAAATAGCACCGCCCGGGTTTTCATAAATACCGCGGCTCTTCATGCCGACAAGACGGTTTTCAACGATATCAACAATACCTACGCCATTTCTAGCACCGATTTCGTTCAATGCCGTAATCAAGGCAACAGCATCCATCTTTTCTCCGTTGACAGCAACAGGAATGCCTTTTTCGAAATCAATCGTAACGTATTCCGCTTTATCCGGAGCCTGTTCCGGTGTTTTCGTTACCATGTATACCATATCTTTTGGTGCATTCGCCGGGTTTTCAAGGTCATCGCCTTCATGGCTCAAATGCCAAATATTCCAGTCCATGCTGTATGGATACGGATTTTCTTCGGATTGATAATCAATCGGTACGTGATGGGCTTCAGCATATTTAAGTTCGTCTTCACGAGATTTGAGATCCCACATTCTCCACGGCGCAATCAATTTCATCTGCGGAGCCAATGCTTTAACCGTCAATTCAAAACGAACCTGGTCATTGCCTTTACCTGTAGCACCATGTGCAATGGCATCGGCGCCTTCTTTTTCTGCAACTTCAACGAGTTTTTTGGAAATAAGGGGACGCGCAAAGGATGTACCTAACAAATATTTGCCTTCGTATACAGCACCGGCTTTAACCGTCGGCCATACGTATTCTTCCATGAATTCTTTTTTGATATCCATGACATATACTTTAGAAGCACCTGATGCATAGGCTTTCTTTTCGATTGCTTCAAAGTCGTCCGGCTGGCCTACATCGGCACAAGCAGCAATAACTTCAGCACCTTTATAATTTTCTTTCAGCCAAGGAATGATGACGGATGTATCCAAGCCACCGGAATAGGCTAAAACGATTTTTTTAATTTCACTCATGATAATTCCTCCTATTGCAAAGTAAGCGGCAAAATGTTTTTGTAACTATCTACGGTTGATAGTATACACCTTATTGAAATAATATGCAAGTAAGTTGCATAAAACCTTGACTTATTTTTTCTAAATTTCCTTCTGTCCATAAAATATGATACAATACACTATAGAGTATGGAGGAATTATGAAGAAACACTTTTTTTTCATCTTTTTAATAGCATTTGCTGCCTGTGCATCTTGGAGCATATGGACAGATACATCGAAACCGGCTCAGACCGATTTTTCTTCGGCAGCACCCAAGCAATCGTTTTGGCAAGAACCGCTGGCGCCATTGAAAGAAAAGTCCTATCCCTATCTTCACTTTCATGAAGCTATGGAATCACATATCAAATCGACGCCCATGTATGTATCCATTCATTTAATTCCCAAAGATATGCGGCATGCGATTATAGCCACCGAAGACCGCCGATTTTATGAACACGGCGCATTGGATCCCATTGGTATTCTGCGCGCCATTGTTGTCAATTTTTATTCCGGATCTACCGTCGAAGGCGGCAGTACGATTAGTCAGCAAGTCGTAAAAAATGTCTTTCTGTCTCATGAACGAACATTTACACGCAAGGCACAAGAAGTCATACTTGCGTATTTACTAGAACACTATTACAGCAAAGATGAAATA
>CALBLM010000381.1 GCA_937895695.1 uncultured Megasphaera sp. | reverse complement strand
GTGCCTTGACCATTATCGACCGCATTGACGATACGCTTTTGGCTGACGTCAGAGAAAAGGGCGCATATGTCAAAAAAGAACTGGAAAGCTGTAAAAATGTTGAAAGCGTTTCCGGTATGGGCCTCATGATTGGCGTTACGTTGAAAAACGATTTGGCTACTGTCGTCAACGGTTGTGTTGACAACGGCGTCCTTGTCTTGACGGCGAACGGATTGTTACGGTTATTGCCACCGCTGAATATTCCTTGGGATGTCCTCAAAAAAGGCATTGCTATTGTTAAAAAAGTCATTGATGCTGAATAACTAAAAAAATATATCTGTGAAATGCAAAAGGGACTGTCATAAAGACAGTCCTTTTTCGTTTAACTTGCATATTACTGTACGAGCGGCTGAAACTCAGCATTGCTGCGTATTTTGTCGAAATGCGATTGTGTGCGCGCCGCTTCTTTAACGGGTTGTGGGTCGAGGGCAATGGCCTTTTTCAGATACGCAACGGCCTCTTTAGCCTCTCCTTTATCGCCGTACATGGTTGCAATGCCATAATAACTCCACGTATTATCCGGTTCGGCATCAATCACTTTTTGGAAATACTGGGTAGCGACTTCATATTGGCCGTTGATTTTGCAGGCTAAGGCTAAATCGTAAAAGGTCGGGACGTAATCGGGATAGAGAGATAAGGATTTTTGAATATACGCAATACCTGAAGAAACATCAGCTTTGTTTCCCGTCGCATTGCCGCGCATGGCCATGGCGATACCCTTGCCGGAATAGGCTTTATAATTATTGCTATCGGCAGTAATGGCTTTATCATAGAGTGCAATAGCCTTGTCATAGTCAAACTGTTGGTATGCTTGCAGGCCTTGGGTACTAAGTGCTTCGGAATCGGAACGGATCGTTGGCGGTTGGGCTTTTTGTGTTTGTGGTGTTGTAGCTTGAGACGCCGTATCCGAGGATGCCGACATACATCCCGTAAGCTGTATCAGCATGATAGCACAAGCAAAACTGCATAACAACGATTTTATTTTCATAACAACACTCCTTGCCTATCGTTTTTCTTCATTATACCAAATATGATATAATCATAACAGACCGTGAAAGAAGGAGTATCATATGATAAAAAAATGGGATATCATCCTGATTGTGGCATTGCTTGTTCTGTCGTGGCTGCCCGAAGGGATTGCCTTTGTGACAGGTGCCAACCTATTGCAAGGCGGTACCGTCGCTGTCGTTCAAGTCCATGGCAAGGTATATAAAGAAATTCCTTTATCAGAACATCATGGAACGGATACATTTACGATTCATACGGATGAAGGATATAATAAAGTCGTCGTACAAGATCAGACTATCGGTATTGTAGAGGCAGACTGTCCGGACAAAATTTGTGTCCAAGAAGGATTTATCAGCAATCCTGGAGAAACGACAGTATGCCTGCCCCATAAAGTCATGATAGAAATTCGCTCGACAGCAACAGAAGAACCGGATATTATTCCGGCTCATTAGAGGAGTAATGATGAATAAAACCTTTCGACTCGTTATTTTAAGTGTATTTGTAGCCCAGTCACTGGTGTTATATGTTGTAGAAGGTATGTTGCCAGTGCCGTTTATTGCGCCGGGAGCAAAACTAGGCTTGGCAAACTTAATTACCGTCATTGCCCTGTATGCCTTGCCGCATAAAAAAGACGTATGTCTCATTTTATTGCTGCGTATTATCTTGGCAACAGCCTTTGGCGGCGGTATCAATGCCTTTTTATACAGTGTGGCCGGTGCGGCTTTTAGCTTTGGTTCGATGGTATTATTAAAAAATACAGGAAAATTCAGCTTGCTCGGCGTCAGCGCTGCCGGCGGTATTTTTCACAATTTAGGCCAAGTCATCATCGCATCGATTATCGTTGAAAATATCAAAATTATGCTGTATTTGCCATTGTTGGCCATTGCCGGAACAGGAACAGGCATCCTCATTGGCGTGACAGCATGGATTACCCTGCGGCATTTGCAAAAATTGCCGATTTATCGACGCATGCAGCGTATCTAACTAGCATGGGAAAAAGACTATTGCATAAAAAAGCGATAGTCTTTTTTTTAGTGAACTTGCTGTTTACATACAATGATATACGTACGTATACGATTCATGAAATACAATATAACCACCCTTTTATAAGCGAATTTGGATTGGTATACTAAATATATAACGAGTACTACATACGTAAAGGGAGGTGAAATATATGTATCCTGTTCAACACGTGCAATCGTTTGGAATCATCATGCGGCATGGTAACGACGCAATGACAAGGCAACAATATACAGGGGGGGGGGATCTTTATACATGCTCTTATCGTATAGATAGACAAATACAAAAACAAACACAGGACATCGTGCGCCTTGTTTCATATAGATATGATAGAGGACAGTGTGGGCATATACTGTCCTTTTTGGCATGCCTTGATTTCGCTGCGTTTCCTGTCCGTATAGATTGTTCGTCGTATTACAGGTGACAGGAACATGAAGGTCTTATGAAATGTGCTGTTTGCGGCAAAGAATTTACACCTACTCGTCGTACCCAGCGATATTGCAGCTATACGTGCAGGCGGTATGCAAACCATCATGGTATCAATGATAATCGGATAGAAGGACCGGTCTATGCGCCGACCATACGAGAATTTACGTGTCTGCAATGCGGCAGGCGAGTACGCGTTACCGAGCTTAGGGATTGCCGAACCAAGTTTTGTTGTCAACACTGCGAAAAACTGTATTGGAAACATCCGGAACATGTCAGTTCCGTGTCTGTCCATCGGGAATTTACCTGTCGGGAATGCGGCAAAGTCGTCGTCGTGACAGAACCAAAAGACCGGCGTCGATCCTTTTGCAGTGATACCTGCCGAAAACGCTGGTTTAACCGAAACCGCAAGATTTTACTTGAACAAAAATCGTAAGAAAAACATATATATGCAGAAAGGAAACGATCTATATGAATAAAATATACAAAGTAGTATGGAATAAAGCGAGAAATTGCTATGTTGTAGCATCGGAATTTGCCAAGGGACAGACCAAAAGTGCCGGCGGCCACTCGAAATGTACGGAAATGAAAACAATGGCAGCTGTAGCAGCTATCGTCATGGGCGTGTTCGTTATGCCTTTAGGTGGAACGACTGTGTTTGCAGACAAAGTTGGAGATCCTAAAGTAGTTCCTGATGAAGGATATTCCGATAAAGTTGAATTAAACAACTTAAAAGGTCTTTCGAGTGCGGATAATAATATTTTGTTTTCGCAAAATGGTTCTATGGGACTTCAGCTTAAATTGGCTGAAAACATTGCTGTCAAAACGATTACAGCAGAAACGATTAAAACCAGTACTGGAGCTACAGTTGATCTTTCCAAGACGATTCAAGGCGTACGATTTGATGAAAAAGGAAATTTATACTATACCAATAGCAGTGGCGAAACAAACTATGGAACGGTTCATGATTATACTATTACTGATGGTTCATATGATGCAGATACAAAAAAATTAACGCTGACCAAGAAAGATGCCTATGGCAATCAACAGGATAGCACTGTAGATATTGACTTATCAGGCATTGCTGCGGGAAGTGATGGCTGGACAGCACAGGCGAATGGCACCGATGTCAAAGCCAAAGACGGCAAGGTTAATTTTAAAGAAGGAGACAATATTAAGGTAACAACAAATGGTGACGGCGAAATGACGATTTCCGCATCTGGTTTGGCAAAAACAGAAGATGTGGCTGTCGTATATGGCAACAAAGGGGGGAATGATGATCCGTCATCCAAATCCTTGCATAGTACCAATGCGGCATTAGTACATACAGATAATGCTGTTGCCTTGGGAGATAACACAAAAGCATGGGGTAAAAATGCTGTTGCACTCGGCAAAGATTCACAGGCCTTTGGAGAGAATACATTTGCAGCAGCTGGTGGGATTGTTGGTGGTATGGGTTCTCACGTCATGCTACCAGGTGGTGAAGTTATTGATGCATATACAGACATTAAAAATGGGATTGCTATAGGTAAAGGATCCGTTGCCGGAGTAGACGATGGGATTGCCTTGGGTAGTGATTCGCAATCTTTGACAGGAGCCGGACAAGCCGGATATGACCTTGTTTTGAATGATTCTACTAAGAATACAACAGATTCTACTTGGACATCGACGAAAGGGGCATTATCTATCGGTGGTGTACAAGGTGCAACGCGTCAGATTACCAACGTAGCAGCCGGTACACAAGATACGGATGCTGTCAACGTAGCCCAGCTCAAACAAGTGCGCGACCTTGGCTTGACGTTCCAAGGCGATGAGCTCGACCATTATAATTCAGAACCGATTACCAAGAAACTAACGGAAACGTTACATATTAAAGGAAATGCTGATAAAGATGCGCATTTTTCTGATGGAAATATTGGCGTTCTAAATGATGGAAATGGTGGATTCACGGTTAAGTTGAATAGATACTTAAGTGATTTACAGAGTGTAACGACAAATTATGCTTATGTATCGTATGTTGATCAATTAAATGGCAACTCAGTTACAAATGTTGGATATGTAGGTAACACTAAATGGATCGCTGATGATATTAAAAATAAAGAGGGCGACACTACTGTAGTAGATGCAGTAAACAATGTAAACAATAAAGTTGGCGATTTAAAGTATAGTACAGTAGAAAAAGGCGATATTACAGATAAAGATACGACAACGACTGCGATTGGAAAATTGAATCAAAATTTAAATGATGTAAAAGAAACAGCCAATAAAGGCTGGAACTTGTCGACAGGCAACGGTACAGCAACTAACGTAGCCCCAGGAAATACGGTCAACTTTACAGGAGATAGCAATATTACTATCAGTAATACAGATAAAAATGTCAGCGTTACGCTGAATAAAGATTTAAAAGACCTTACGAGTGTAACGACGAACAATGCTTATGTCACGAAGGTGGATGAAAACAATGATAACTCTGTAACAAACGTTACGTATGTCAAAGACCAAATTGCTGGCGTCAAATTGGAAGCAGGCAATGGTATTTCTATCACAGAGAAGAAGATAAACGTCAAATTAAAAGACGGTGAACAAAATCTTGCTGTTGATGCAGATGGTTTGTCCTTGAATAAAGAATTAAAAGGTATCACATCTATTAGCGGTGCAGGAGACGGCAACATTAGCTTTGCTGACGGTAATATCACAGTCAATAAAAATACATTCAATAAAGATGGTAAAATTCAGAATGTTGCTGAAGGCAAAGAGGATACAGATGCTGTCAATGTGGCTCAGTTGAATAGGGTTAGCGAGAACGCGGCTAAGC
>CALBLM010000380.1 GCA_937895695.1 uncultured Megasphaera sp. | reverse complement strand
CGTCGATATATTGATTGAACTTGGCTTGCAGACGGTAAATTATAAAACGTTAGTAAAAATTAATCGTGGGCATACACTCGCTGAATATATTGATGCTATCATGATGCTGCAAGCCTATCCATTTCGAATTTGTACGCATGTGATTTTGGATTTACCTTGGGATACCATGGAAGATGTCATCGAAACGGCTAAAATTATTTCGGCTTTGCCGACGCATGAAATCAAACTGCATGCACTGTATATAATCAAAAATACGGTTATGGCTGACTGGTATCAATCAGGACAAATACAGTTAATTTCTGTAGAAGAATATGTTCGCCGTGTTGTGGCATTTTTGGAATATACGCGTAGTGATATTGTATTTCAACGACTCATCGGTCGGGCTCCTAAAGAAGCAACGGAGTTTGCCAACTGGGGGATGGGCTGGTGGAAAATTCGGGATATGATTGATGCTGAATTAGCACGTTGTGATACGTGGCAGGGAAAAAAATGTGCGTATCTACATGGTAAAGCCATACAGAAATTTTTGGAATAAAAAGGAGATCTAGTATAGTGCCTATGGAACAGAGACTTACCTTTTCAGATGTATCTGAAGCGCAAGCTGTTTTGGGAATGAAAGACGAATTCCTTAAAACGTTGCAGGCGGAATTTCCATCATGCCGTATTGCTGCCCGCGGCAATGAAATACTGGTATGGGGGGAAGAACCGGATACTTCACATGTTTTAGCTGTCCTTAATATGTTGCGGTATTTGCAACGTGAAAATACGTATTTAACAATGCAGCATGTGCGGTATTCAGCATCCCTTATCAAAGCTGGTAAGGAGGAGTTGCTGCGATCTATTTATGAAGATACCGTTAGTATTTCTGCACGAGGCCGTTTAATCAAGCCGAAGACAGTAGGACAAAAACAGTATGTCGATTCGATACGCCATAATTTAGTTACCTTTGGCATCGGACCGGCTGGTACGGGGAAAACCTATTTAGCTGTTGCATTAGCGTCGTACTATTTGAAAAATAGGGAAGTAGAACGCATTATTTTGACACGTCCGGCTGTCGAAGCGGGAGAAAAACTGGGATTTCTTCCGGGAGACTTGCAGGAAAAAATCGATCCTTATTTACGACCGTTATATGATGCCTTGGCAGATATGTTTGGATTCGATCAATTTCAAAAAATGATTGCCCGGAATATTATTGAAGTAGCACCGCTGGCATATATGCGTGGTCGAACGTTAGAAGAATCTTTTATTATTCTAGATGAAGCTCAAAATACGACTAAAGAGCAGATGAAGATGTTTTTGACACGCATGGGGAATCATTCCCGCATGGTTGTTAATGGTGATATTACACAAATTGATTTGGGAAACCGGCAATCGTCTGGTTTGACAGAAGCCCAGCAGGTGCTGCAGCAGGTTCGTGGTATTGGCATGGTTCATTTTACGGATGAAGATGTCGTTCGTCATGATATGGTAGGCCGAATTATTCGTGCATACGAATCATATTATCAATCCATATAGAAAGGTGGAGTTACTATGAATACAAATATTAATTATGAAGATGTAGCGTTTCAAAATGATGCTTATGAACAGGTTATTGACCGTGTTTGTCAGGAAGCGGCACTGGTGTACGGATTAGGACCGAATGCAGAAATTAGCGTGTTACTTTGTCATAATGACTATATTCACAAATTAAATAAACAGTATCGTCAAATTGATCGTCCGACAGATGTGTTGTCTTTTGCATTGAACGAAGGCGAAGCAGACGGGTATGATGGTCCGGATACCGCTTTGTTAGGTGATATTGTGATTTCACTTGAAAAAGTACAAGAACAGGCTGAGGAATACGGCCATTCCTTTGAACGGGAACTAGCGTATTTAACCATTCATGGTATGTTGCATATTTTGGGATATGATCATATGGAGCCGGACGATAAAGCAGAAATGCGTAAAGAAGAAGAATTTATCCTACATCGTTTAGGGTATGTCCGCCAGGGTGAAGAATTATGATACATGAGGCAATGTGCCGCTCGTTGATAGTGGCTGCACGGACAGCACAGCAACATGCCTATGCTCCCTATTCTCATTTTACGGTTGGTGCTGCCGTAGTAACGGTTGATGGGAAGATATATACGGGATGCAATGTGGAAAATAGTTCATATGGGCTTAGCTGCTGTGCTGAACGCAATGCTATATTTCATAGTAT
>CALBLM010000379.1 GCA_937895695.1 uncultured Megasphaera sp. | reverse complement strand
CAAGGTATCTGAATCCGTTTTTTTGATGAGGTTATTATGTTACAGCCCCTTTTTTAATGAGGCACGTTCAATATTCAGCGTATTGAACGTGCCTCATTTTAGCAATAAATCTATTCAATTGATTTTGTCAAAACTTTTTCAATCCATGTTGCGAACATGTGACTAACAGTCAATCGTTTATCATCATACGAATGACCTGTATTCAACGTGTCATACGTTTGCAACGCTTTTGTCTGATGACGCTGCAATTGGTTCCACAACGGTTCAATCATTTTATTTGCCGGTGCTACATCGTCTTTCGTTGCGCCAATAAAATACAAATTCCGGTCTTTCAAGTCTTCGTACGCTTGAAAAATTCCATATTGATGCTGGCAGCAATAGTTTATATTCTGTTGAATCGCTTCGGGAGATTCAATATGCAAGGCATATAAATTTTCGTCAATAACGTGTTTCATCGGTTCGATTTCTTGGTGCAGCGGCCAATACGGTAAATCATAGGGAGACATCACTGCTGTACCGCGAATCCATGAAAGCCGCCGTGTCGCGTTAATAGAAACAAATCCGCCCATGCTGTGTCCTACAAAGAAAATCGCATTTTTGTCGATATGGTATTTTGCGGCTACATCATCGCGATACGCCCACTCAGCAACACAAACCGCGTCATCAACAGCACCTGAAAAGGTATAATTTCCTTGACTGCCCCAACTGCCACGATAGAAAAAACTAATCACAACCATACCGGCACGTCGCAGGCTTTGGGCAATATCAAAGGTAGCTGCAAATCCAGGGAAGCCATGCAATAACACAGCACAGGGATATACCTGCTCTTGTTTGCCGCCAGGAATCAGAGCCGTTCCATACATTTGCGAACCGTGATTGGAAAACACTAATGATTCTATGGTAGCACTACGTTCTTCTTGTTCCCACTGAGGATCTTTGTTTATATTCTCTATATGTAATTTCATCGTATGTCTCTCCCTCATTTTTCAATTTCTTTATTCATAGGATACGGTTTGCCACCTCAATAGTTGACGATGACAGTTCCTATTATAAATTTTTATCATCTTATCTTAGATGATATATTGCCATGATAAAGGTATACTGTCAACTTTACCATGGTTACACCTATGCTAATATTCCCCCTATTTATGTTTGTCCTTGTTACAAGGATATTTGTCCTCAGTATATACCATCATATAAGTTGACACAATATATTTATAAAAAAATTATGGTTTTTAATGATGCCTATTTCGTTACATATCTATTACAATTTTTTCACAATTCACGTCTATCTCTTATATCTCATAATTTCCTATGGTATAATAATGATACTTCTTATAGTAGACAAGGAATAAGAAAGGCAGGTTATGTATGATGAAAAAATTAAAAACTATCTTAGCATGTTGTTCCGTCTTCGCCTTAACTTCTATCTCCGCTATGGCAATGGATTCTAATACCTTGCAAAATAATCCAGCCCGCTATCGCGTTGTTAGCACACAACCCGACGGCATTGTCTATATGGATATGGATTCTGTACAAGCAATGCAAACTCGAGATTTACCTAGCAGTATTGAAAATATTTCCTGCACCTTGTATGTAGAAAAATATGCTAAAAAAATAGATGCCATGGCATTCCAGAAAAATCAGCTCATTAGTCAAATCAGCGAATACAAAGCAGACATTCATGCCAATAAGGTAAAAGAGACCTATCAGATGGATGCAGATTTCCAAAAAGCCTATACGGCAGACGGTAACGCATTAGATGAAAAAAAAGATACGCTTCATATAAAAAATATGAAAGCATTTTATATGTATGCCCATCGGTTAATTGCACTGCCCGCTCAAGGCACTACAACGACAAACCAAAAACCTGTTTCTATATAACTAGTAACAAATCACAAGTAATAAACCGCAACGAGTCCCATGTCTGACCGGCAATAATGTCAGGCATAGGACTTTTTGCATGCTATACATGAGACTGTATGCTATGTAAAAGGGAGCGATACCATATAATGATAGGATTAGGAACCCTTATCAATGCCTTTGCGATTCTGTTGGGAGGAATACTGGGCATTGTATGCAAACAATTTTTAAAAGAAAATTATCAAGATACGATTATTAAAGCAACGGGATTTTCTGTTATATTTTTAGGTGCTGCCGGTACATTGTCCAAAATGCTGACAGTTCTTCCTAATGGTAGTTTAGCCAGCAACGGTTCGATGGTTATTATTATATCGTTAACAGTTGGTGCACTATTCGGCGAAATCATTAATTTAGATGCTCAATTTGAGCGACTAGGAGAATGGCTTAAACACAAGACCGGCAGCGACGGCGATAATCAATTTACCAACGGATTTGTATCCGCTTCATTGACGGTTTGTATCGGTGCCATGGCTATCATGGGGTCGATACAAGACGGCATGTATGGCGATTATTCCATTCTCTTGGCCAAAGCTATTTTAGACTTTATTATCGTCTTGATTATGACTTCATCGATGGGAAAAGGCTGTATATTTTCCTTTATTCCTGTAGCGGTTTGGCAAGGATCCATGACCCTATTGGCAGCCAGTGTATCTGCTTTTATGACAGATGCTATCTTAAATAACATTTCGTTAGTCGGAAATATTTTAATTTTCTGTGTCGGCATCAATTTAGTCTGGCCTAATACCATTAAGGTAGCCAATCTGCTTCCTGCGCTTGTGGTAGCTGTCGCCATGGTTTGGATACAATAATTCCGGTAACTAATACATAGGACAAAGAAAAATGCATTCTAAAATACCCGTTGTAATACGTTCTACGACGGGTATTTTAGTGTCTTTATATGTTAGACATGTAATTCATATGGATAACTAAAAATATGCTATGTTTTCTTGCAATTTTACTTTATAATATATGGATGTAAACGTTTGAAATTTTTATATCATAAAGAAAGAAAGTGATACATATGAAAATAATGATTACTGGTATTGGCGGAGTCGGCGGCTATATTGCCTCTGTATTATGTGCTAATTATCCAACTGTAACGCTCATTGCCCGCAAAAAGCGTAAAGAAGCACTGCAGAAAAATGGCTTAGTTCTTCATAGCGATTTCTTTGGTGAACATGTATTTCATCCATTCGTAACAGATACGCCTGCCACTGCAGGTATTCAGGATATCATTTTTGTCTGTGTAAAAAACTATTCTCTTGCCGATGCGCTGGAAGCCTTGCGGCCATGCGTTGACAAACATACGATTATCGTCCTCGTTCTCAATGGCGTAGATCACTTAAAAACGGCCCAATTGATTTTCTCGACAGGTCGTTTTGTCGATACATGTATTTACATCACTTCAGCCTATAAGGATGATTTTTCCATTCGCCAATATGGTAATTTTGCCCGTATGTATCTAGGTTCATCAGATAAAAAGGCTGCACAAACAGCCTATGAAGTGCTCCATCACGACGGATTAACGACACTGAAAACCGACCAAATTACCAAGGAAATTTGGAATAAATATATTCTCAATTGTGCTTACAATGTAATCACAGCCTATTATGAATGTACTGTTGAAGACGCACTAAACAAACCGACTGGAAAGCAAGAATTCCGCCAGCTTATGGAAGAAGCCTATACGGTTGGTAAGGCATTAGGCGTACCTTTAGATGATACAATTGTCGATACGCTGTATAATCGCATTCTTCGTCAAAAAAGTAATAATGTCTATAGTTCCTTAGCTCGTGATGTCATATATGGTCACCAAAGCGAATTGGAGACCTTTAGCGGCTATCTCGTCCGTACTGCAAAAGAACTTCATCTTGCCATTCCTCTTTCGCAACAATGCTATCAAGCCCTATCTAACCGAATCAAATAAACGCTTATATCAAATACGTTATTTTATGCACAACTAATTGATATAACAAGAAAGCCCTTTACAATGTTCCTGAGGCAGTGGGTTCAGGCATCGTAAAGGGCTTTTTGTGTAAGCAAATATTTTTATTAGGTTGTGTAGTACAAGTTTTATTTACAATATATATATTCTGATTCTGTGAAACATTTGTTGTGTAAGCAGTGTTTTAGTATCAAATGCAGCATTGGATTCATTTTATACGTATTATAATACATCCGGAAGCACAAGCTATATTATTTCTTCATCACCCGAGCTTCGCCATTGGTAACTAATTTACCGTTTTGATTTACAACGGTTGTTTGAAAAACAATACGATGTTTTTCATCATTTTTTTCTTTGCACTCCACAGTAGCAGTGAGCGTATCCCCATAGAAAACA
>CALBLM010000378.1 GCA_937895695.1 uncultured Megasphaera sp. | reverse complement strand
AACAAACCGCACAATACACCGGCTGTCACGCCGATGAGTGCTAAGAGAGGCTTAGAGGAGCAGGACTTTTGGGTACGATATTCCTGCAAGAGCATTTCTGTGCCGAGTATACTGACTACGATGCCAAATACCAACTTAATGCACTGTGTATCTACCATCTTGAGCAGTAGCGCACCGGGAATACTGCCAGCCAGCACTAAGACCGTTACGGGAAGATATATTTTGGAGTCAAGTTTTTTTCGGTTTTTCCAAGTAAAAATCAAGTTGGCAGGATATCCTAGCAAAAGGTCAATAGGGGAAATATGCGCATTGGCCTTGCTAAAGCTAAGAATCGAAGTAAACAGCAACGTGTTTGCAAAACCGCATAAGCCTTTTATAAAATAGGCAGTCATTGCCGCTAGAATCCATATGTACATAAGATAATCTCCTTTACAATAGATTATGATTTTTAAATGGTATGATATACAACCATACGGAACATCTATTCCGTGTGTTGGGTGTAGTATATCATTTTTTTATGCAGAAAACTTTGCAAAAACGGAAATCTAATTTTGCCGTATAGGTTAGTATGTATATGTATTGCATTTAGTATGCCTTTCGTATTATATGGAACATTCTTATTTAATATTCAGAATTATATCTATATGATTGACATTATAGACAAAAAATATATAATTATTATTATAATTTAGATAAAAAATTAAAATAAAAAGGGGAAGATAATAAATGAGGATAACTCCGAAAGAAATGGAAAAGCTCATGCTTCATATGGCAGGAAATTTAGCTAAAGAACGAAAAGAAAGAGGATTAAAGCTGAATTATACGGAAGCCGTGGCCTATATTAGTTCAGAATTGATGGAATTAGCCCGCGATGGCAAGCGTGTGACCGAGTTAATGGAATTGGGTTGTCATATGCTGACCAGTGATGATGTCATGGATGGCGTAGCACAAATGGTTACACAAGTCCAGGTCGAAGCGACCTTTCCAGATGGTACAAAACTCGTAACAGTTCATCATCCTATTCAACAGCTATAACAAGGGGGATACGCACATGGAAATAGGGGAAATTAAAGCCTTAGACAGAGAAATTACATTAAATGCTGGCAAACCGGTTGTTACGGTAACTGTTGCCAATACAGGCGATCGGCCCGTACAAGTTGGCTCACATTTTCATTTTTTTGAAGTCAATCGGTGCCTTTCGTTTGATCGGGAAGCAGCATATGGGTATCATCTCGATATCCCTTCCGGCACATCGGTTCGGTTTGAACCAGGCGAAGAAAAAGAAGTACAATTGACTGCCATTGGCGGTACAAAACGGGTCTTCGGCTTAAATGATTTGACAAGAGCGCAAGTTGGCGAACATACGAAAGCCGCATCGCTGACCAAAGCTAAACTAAAAGGATTTATCAAATAGAGGGGGAAAGAACATGAGCGTAACCATTACAGGTAGCAAGTATGCCATGATGTATGGTCCTACAACAGGTGACAAAGTACGATTGGCTGATACGAATTTGATTATTGAAGTAGAAAAAGATTATACGACATACGGTGATGAATGCAAATTTGGCGGCGGCAAGACACTACGCGATGGCATGGGACAATCCGTGACGACGACCAGTGCCGGCGGCGATTTGGATTTGGTTATTACAAACTGCCTTATCGTCGATTATACGGGAATTTATAAAGCCGATATTGGTATTAAAGATGGACGCATAGCGGGTATTGGTAAAGCCGGAAATCCGGCTGTTATGGATGGCGTTACGCCGGGAATGATTGTAGGTGCTTCCACAGAAGCCTTAGCCGGTGAAGGACTGATTGTTACAGCTGGTGGTATTGACTCCCATATTCATTTTATTTCACCGAGTCAGGTAGAATGCGCGCTGTACAGCGGCGTTACGACGATGATTGGCGGTGGGACCGGCCCAGCTGACGGCACCAATGCAACGACATGTACGCCGGGACCTTGGAATATGAAAATGATGTTGAAAGCTGCCGAAGAATATCCCATGAATATCGGTTTTCTTGGAAAGGGCAACTGCTCGGATGAAAATGCGTTGGAAGAACAAGTAAAAGCCGGTGCTATGGGCTTAAAGATTCATGAAGACTGGGGGGCAACACCAGCCGTTATCGATCATTGTCTTAACGTGGCCGATGAATATGATGTGCAAGTTGCCATTCATACGGATACGTTAAATGAAGGTGGCTGTGTTGAAGATACATTACATGCCATTGCTGGCCGTACAATTCACACCTATCATACAGAAGGAGCTGGCGGCGGCCATGCACCGGATATTATTCGTGCTGCTGGTGCTCCGAATGTATTGCCATCTTCGACGAATCCGACCATGCCGTTTACCGTAAATACGTTAGATGAACATTTGGATATGCTGATGGTATGCCATCATTTGGACAAACGCATTCCTGAAGATGTTGCATTTGCCGATTCCCGTATTCGTCCTGAAACGATTGCTGCAGAAGATGTTTTGCATGATATGGGTGTATTCAGCATGATGAGTTCCGATTCCCAAGCCATGGGCCGTGTTGGTGAAGTTATCACCCGTACGTGGCAGACAGCCAGCAAAATGAAAGATGAACGCGGCGCCTTACCGGAAGATAAAGGACATGATAACGATAACTTCCGTGTGAAACGGTATATTTCCAAATATACGATTAATCCGGCTATTACCCATGGGATTTCTCAGTATGTCGGTTCCCTGGAAGTGGGAAAATTTGCAGATATCGTCCTTTGGAATCCGGCGTTCTTTGGTATCAAACCGGATATGGTTATTAAAGGCGGCATCATTACGGCATCTAAAATGGGCGATGGCAATGCATCCATTCCGACGTGTGAACCGGTTCGGTATCAGCCGATGTTCGGCGCACATGGTGCAGCTAAATATGCATCGTGCTTGACCTTTGTATCCCAAGCTGCGATGGAACGCAATGTAAAAGAAGAATATGGTCTACAGAAAACCGTCGTTCCTGTTTCAAATTGTCGTCATATTGGAAAAGTCGATATGAAGTTTAATGATAAAACACCGGAAATTCTGGTTAATCCGGAAACGTATGAAGTACGCGTAGATGGTGAAAAAATTACATCTAAACCGGCTGAAAAATTACCACTGACACAATTATATAATCTGTTTTAAGAAAGGACGTGTGCAAATGCTGGGGGTTTGTTTACTGTTTGTAGGGATTGTCCTGATTAATAATGGATTGTGTACGTTATACCGTATCGATGGAGAATCTACGGCGGTGATGAATATTTTTACGGGCGGGTTATCATTTATTGCCAATGTCATTGCCATGGTTCAGGGCCATTATTATGCTGCCGGTACAGGATTGTTATTTGGCTTTACGTATCTCTTTGTAGCCTTTTCCAAAATTCGCGGCTTAAGTCCGTTACCCTTTGCTTGGTTTTCTACATTTGTTGCCATTAATGCCTTTGTCTTCGGTACGATGGAAGGATTCTATGGCAATGAACTGTTGCATATTACTGCTGATTGGCGTTGGGCTGCCATTTGGTATTTATGGGGGATTCTTTGGGGAACAGCTTTTGTAGAAGATATTTTAGGAATTAAATTAGGAAAATTTGTTCCTTCGTTACAAATCGTAGAAGGCGTTATTACGGCATGGATTCCGGGCGTTCTCTTATTGATTGGACAATGGTAGTTTGGAATAATAGAATACATCAAGAAGATGGCGCGCTGTAGCGCGCTGTCTTTCTTCAAGGAGGAATACGATGATTTGCACGACCATTTATGGTAAATTAGCAGATATGGATACGACAGGGAAACAGATAGAAACTGTCGATATTGAATGGCACGAATCCTTTAAAAAGATTCATTCAAAAACAACGAATACGGGACGAGAAATCGGTATTCGTATGGGCGATGACGTACTTACACGTGGTTTGTATGAAGGCGATGTCATTTATAATCAGGATAATCTCATGATTGTTGTACATACGCCGCCATGTAAGGTTATTGTTGTTCATGTAGAGCCCAGTCACCGTATGATGACGGCAAAAGTATGCTATGAAATTGGCAATCGCCATGCATCGCTGTTTTGGGGTGATGATGAATGGACATTTATTACTCCATATAACGAACCTATGCTAGCGATGCTGCAAAAATTACATGGCGTAACAGCGACAACGAGTGTACAATCTCTTGATTTTACGCATCGTATTTCATCGCAAGTACATGGACATCATCATTAAGAGGTATCTATGAATACACAAGCATTGGAAGGACATTTCCTCT
>CALBLM010000377.1 GCA_937895695.1 uncultured Megasphaera sp. | reverse complement strand
GCCTTGGCTTCATAATAATGACCAGAACGATTAATTAAAAACTGCAAGGGACTTCGTTTTGCAGGAAGTCCCTTGTTATTTATAAAGAGGTGAATCATCCATGAAATTGACTGGCGCACAAGCTGTAATTGAAAGTTTAAAACGTGAACAGGTACAAGTCGTCTTTGGCTATCCCGGCGGTTCTGTGCTGACATTGTATGATGAATTATATAAGGCAAAGTTTCCCCATATTTTGACAGGACATGAACAGGGTGCTGTTCACGCAGCGGACGGATATGCGAGAGCTACAGGAAAACCTGGTGTATGTTTTGCTACATCCGGTCCTGGCGTTTGCAATATGGTTACAGGGATTGCGACAGCCAACATGGATTCGATTCCTCTTGTTATTATTAGCGGACAGGTTGCAACGCCGCTTATTGGGCGGGATTCATTCCAAGAAGCTGATATTTCCGGTATTACAACGCCAATTACGAAACATAATTATTTAGTAAAGCGCGCAGAAGATTTGCCGCGTGTTTTGAAAGAAGCTTTTTATATTGCTACAACAGGCAGACCGGGACCGGTTTTGGTTGATGTAGCCAAAGATGTATTTGATACTCCTTTTGACTATACATATCCGGAAGCAGTGCACCTGCGCGGTTATCAAGGATGTCATGTAGGAAATGAAGCCGATGTAGACCGTGCGGTTGAAGCAATTGAAAAGGCAAAACGCCCTGTCATTTTAACTGGCGGCGGTGTAGTGCTTTCGAATATGGCCGACCGGCTCAAGCGTATTGTTCAGCAGATGCATGTCCCTGTCGTTACGACGTTGATGGGAAAAGGAACGGTTCCTGATACGTATGATGCCCATTTGGGAATGGTTGGCATGCATGGTTCCTATGCTGCTAACATGGCTGTCACAAAATGTGATTTATTAGTAGCTATTGGGGCTCGATTTGACGACCGCGTTACGGGCGATGTCGAAAATTTTGCACCTAATGCTAAAATTGTTCATTTTGATATTGATAAAGTAGAAATTAATAAAATTGTTCATGCAGATATTAGTGTTAATGGTGATCTCCGCTGGTCATTGCCATTGTTGGATGAAAAATTGGCAGCTCATGAAACGCATTTGGCAGAACGATATGGAGAATGGCGTAGTCTAGTCTTACGTATGAAAACGGAACATCCTTTTGGAACCCGCGATTTGCCTGATGCCGTTTCACCACAAAAACTGTTTGAAGGCCTACAGAAATGGACAAACGACGATACGATTTTTGCCACCGATGTAGGACAACATCAAATGTGGGCTGCTCAATTTTGCCAGGTGTCCAAACCGCGTCATTTTATTACGTCCGGCGGTTTGGGAACGATGGGATATGGCTTGCCTGCTGCGATGGGGGCTAAAGTAGGTTGCCCCAATCAGCAAGTCGTCTTATTTACCGGTGATGGCAGTATTATGATGAACTGTCAAGAATTTGCGACATTGCATAAATATGGCATTGATGTGAAAGTAATTGTCCTTCATAACAGCGTGCTCGGCATGGTAAATCAATGGCAACGCATGTTTTATGAAGGTCATTATTCTGAATCTTTGCTTGATAAAAATCCTGATTTGACGCACGTATCCGGCGCGATGGGCGTACCGGGCTTTGCGGTTCACAAACCGGAAGAACTGGCGCAGGGATTGGAAAAATTATTCACAACAGACGGAGCTGCTTTGTTAGATGTGTTTATTCCGGCCGATGAAAACGTATATCCTATGGTGCCGGGCGGTAAACGATTGGATGAAATGGTGTTGGGAGGAGAAACAGAATGATGAAACAGCATTTGGCCATTTTAGCCGATAATAAACCAGGTGTATTGACGCACGTTGCTGGTCTTATCAGCCGCCGCGCAATCAACATTGAATGTATTAATGCCGGCTATACGGAAGAACCGGATGTTACGCGCATTAATATTGTCGTATCTGTAGAAAACCGTTGGGAACTTGATCAAGCTGTTAATCAATTAGCAAAATTAATTGATGTCATTAACGTAGTTAATTTGGATGATGCACCGTTTGTCAGCTACGAATTGGCAATGATTAAAGTGAAATATGAAACGCCGACGGTGCGAGAAGAATTAACCAACATTGCGCAGTTATTTCATGCTAAAATAGTCGATGTACAAAAGCACTCCTTGATATTGCGTTTGACAGGACGTGAAGATCATATTGAAGCAATGCTTCATATGTTGGAAGATTATACAATTATTGAAATTGCTCGGACAGGTCAGATTTCCCTTTCTCGTGGGTCCACTCCGGTTAAGCAAGTATAATTTATTATATAAACTGTTTATTAAAGAAAGGAAGAAAATTATATGCGAAGCGACGTTGTAAAAAAAGGTATTACCCGCACAGCTCATCGTACGTTATTTCATGCTATGGGCTATTCCGATGAAGATTTAAAAAAACCGTTAATCGGTATTGTAAACTCCTTTAATGAAATTATTCCTGGTCACATGCATTTACGCGAAATTGCCCAGGCTGTTAAATTAGGTGTTGCTGCAGCAGGCGGTACGCCAATTGAATTCCCTGCCATTGGTATTTGTGATGGTATTGCTATGGGACATAATGGTATGAAATATCCTCTCGCCAGTCGTGAACTCATTTGCGATTCTATTGAAGCCATGGCCAATGGTCATGCCTTTGATGGATTAGTCATGATTCCGAACTGCGATAAAATCGTACCGGGCATGCTCATC
>CALBLM010000376.1 GCA_937895695.1 uncultured Megasphaera sp. | reverse complement strand
CCAAACCAGCCATTCCTTTCCCAACTGCTGGTAAAATGCGCCATAACTTTCAGTCAATGCCGAAAGCATGACCGCACCAGCAGTTAATCCGGAAATAGCCATGCCCAACTGGGCTGTTCCCAAAAAAAGGACTGGATTATCATACAGTACTAACAAACGTTTCGCTTTCGTATCACCGTCTTTTATTAATTCTTCTATATACTCCCGCCGCAGCTGTGCAAATGCAAATTTACCAATAACACAAATGGCACTAAAGGCAATACAAAGACAAAAAATAAAAAAATCTTCAATGAGTACTTGCGAATTGATAAGTCATCTCTCCTATTCATTTTTATAACCCAATTCACTTAAAGCGCCACTCTTATTACGCCAATCGGGTTTAACTTTTACCCAAATATCCAAGAACACTGAAGAACCAAGCAGATTTTCAATTTCCTGTCGAGCCTGCGCACCAACTTCTTTTAGAACCGAGCCATTTTTCCCAATAACAATTCGTTTCTGTGAATCCCGTTCGACAAACACAGTTACTCGAATATATACTTTATGTTTACCGCGTGTCTTCATTTCTTCTACATACGCGGCAATAGCATGAGGAACTTCATCTCGTGTACAATGGAATAATTTTTCCCGCACAATTTCTGCTACTAGCAATCGTTCCGGTTGATCTGTAATCATGTCATCCGGGAAATATTTAGGTCCTTCTTGTAATATTTTTTTCAATTCGTCCACAACTGCATCGACGTTATCTCCTTGTAATGCAGAAATGGGAATAATTTGAGCAAAATCATATAACTGTGCATATTCCGTAATCTTACGGAATACGTCTTCTTTCGTCATCAAATCAATTTTATTAATAATTAAGAATACAGGAACGTGAGACTCTTTGATTTTATCCAAAACAAACAAATCACCAGGTCCTTTTTTTTCATTTCCTGATACCAAAAACAGCACCGCATCAATATCTTTCAACGATTGATATGCTGCTTCATCCATGAACTGTCCTAATTTATGTTTCGGTTTATGGATGCCCGGCGTATCCAAAAAAACAATTTGGCATTCGTCATCAGTATGAATACATAAAATACGGTTGCGCGTAGTCTGTGCTTTATCCGATACAATGGACACTTTCTGTTTAATAATATGATTAATCAACGTTGATTTTCCAACATTCGGACGACCTACGACGGCAACAAATCCCGATTTAAATATCTTTTCTTTCATATATACTCCTTTTAACTCATAATTTATAATGAAAATGAATCAGGCAGCAACTCTTCCAGTGTCAAAATACGATATGTATTATCTGGTTTGGCAGCAATAATATAGGGAACATGAAATTCCGCCAATACTTGACGACAGGCACCGCAGGGCATCGTAAATCCCGGTGCGTCTCCGGCAATAGCAATCGCCTGAAACTGACGATGCCCACAGGCTATAC
>CALBLM010000375.1 GCA_937895695.1 uncultured Megasphaera sp. | reverse complement strand
CCTATTGTCTATGAAATATTATCAAAAATATCATATTTATTTTATTTTTTTATAGGAAGGGAATGCGCACAAAAAACGCTTTGCAACTTAATGTAAACACGGTAAACTATATACCATGTAGTAGCATTTGAGTTACATATGCATGAATATAAAAATAGAAAGGAAGGGCGTTTTTATGATACATCGAGAAATGGTTATGTTGCAGTTTCGCCGTTATGTGAAGCGTTTTGATCAAAACGAGGATGCCGTGCAGTTGAAATATGCGCATTCGCTACGGGTGAGTGCACTTTGTGAAGAGATTGCTGATTCTTTAGGATTATCTGCAGCCGATCGAGATGTAGCATGGCTCATTGGAGTGCTTCATGATATTGGTCGATTTGAACAACTGCGTACGTATCATACATTTGTAGACTATCGTTCGATGGATCATGCTAAATATGGCGTCAAGTATTTGTTTGATGAGGGACATATTACTGATTTTTTAGCAGACAGAAAGGATGATGCGGTTATTTGTATGGCCATTTCACAGCACAATGTATATGAACTGCGGAATGATTTAACACCGCGTCAGCGTCTATTCTGCCAAATGATACGGGATGCGGATAAATTGGATATTTTTCGAGTTTACGTTATGTACATACAGCAGGGAAAAGATATATGGCATACTGATATGAGTGATATGAAGACACAATCTATTTCACCGGTTGTGATGGAACAGGCACGGCAAAAAAAACTCGTACTGCGTTCTAATATATAGTTGTTAAATTGGATAGGTATTAGTATAATGTATTTGTTATGTATATGAATTATGTCAAAACACAAAGGAGTACATGAATAATGGCGATATTGGTAACAGGCGGAGCCGGATTTATTGGTTCCCATGTCTTGCAGTTGTTGCAGCAAAAAAATATCAAGACTGTTGTATTGGATAATTTATCAAACGGTTCAAGAGAAAATGTTCCAGACGGGATTGAACTGATAGAAGGGGATATCTGTGATTGGGAAGCTGTAAAAAATGTATTTGAACATCATCAGTTTGATGCTGTTGTGCATTTAGCAGCACAGACGATGGTTCCTGTATCTGTAGAAAAGCCCGTACTTGATTGTCAAATCAATTTGGAAGGTGTTCTTCACATATTGGAATGTTGCCGTATGTACAACGTTCCGCATATTCTTTTTTCGTCCAGTGCAGCCGTATATGGTGATAATTTACATATTCCGTTGCAGGAAACAGAACCGTTGCTGCCGACGTCGCCATATGGGATTACGAAGATGACGACGGAACATTATTTGCGGGTATATCATGAATTATATGGCATGGATGCGACGGTATTTCGTTTTGCCAATGTATATGGTGAACGGCAGGGTGAAAAGGGAGAAGGCGGCGTCGTAAGTATTTTTTGCAAGCTCCTTTCCCAAGGTAAAGGCATTACCGTATTTGGTGATGGAACGCAGACACGGGACTTTGTATACGCTGGTGATATTGCACGAGCTATTGTGCAAGCTTTGCCATTACAGGGCTATCATACGATCAATGTTTCGACAGGCAAGGAAACAAGTATCAATGATTTAATTCATTCCTTTGAAACGACAATAGGTCATGCAGCAAATGTTACCTATACAACACCGCGGACTGGAGATATTTTACGTTCGGTATTGAGTTGTGATACATTAGTGCAAACGCTTCAGATACGAGCTGATATGAAGTTAGAAGAAGGCATACATAAGACATATCAATGGTATGTGAACCAATGGCATGCATAAAAATATAAATGAAGAAGGGTGAATGTTTGATGAAACACAAAAAACTAGCAGCAATGATAACCTGTATGCTAACATTTCCTATCGGTGCGATGGCATCCAGTGTGACAACAAATGTGCCAGTTGATAGCGTATACTATTCGTATATAGAAAAATTAAGCGGGATGGGATATATTTCGTCTATGCCTAATGGAGCTAAACCGTATAGTCGGATGGAAATGGCTAAATGGGTTCAAGAAGCACAAAATAAAGAAATTGAAAAGCCAATGCCGTTGTATTTGAAAAGTCAATTGCAGGCATTGGAAACCTATTTGGCTCCGGAATTGGCTGCTTTACATGGTGAAAAATTAGATAATCCCATTAAGATCCGTACAGTTACAGCCGAAGCAGCTTATAATCATAGTGATACGATGAGATATGGCTATTCCAATGTAAAAGCTGGATGGCAACCATTTGGTGAAAATCATAATGGTTATGCCTATGGCAGAGATGGAAATGTCATGGCAAATGTAGAAATATCCGGCAATATCAATTCAAATTTAGCATTATCGCTGCGTCCACGCTTTAGTTACGATAAGGATCAAAATGGATCGGCAAGCTTGGAAGAAGGGTATATGAAAACCCGCATGGGTATTTGGGCTATAGAAGCAGGTAAACAGGCAATGACGTGGGGGCAAGGGGTTAGTGGTAATCTGCTGCTTGGTAATAATATGAAACCCTTGACAACCTTGCAGCTTCATTTTAATGAGCCGAAACAAGTGGGCGGTTTTTTTAGATTTTTAGGGCAGGCTGATTTTCATGCTTTTTATGGCATGTTGGATAAAGACCGGCGTGCTGATGCTGCAGCGTGGAACCGGAGAGATTATGATGATGCTGGTTTGTTGGGATTGCGTTTAGATATTACGCCAACATCATATTTTACGTTTGGTGCATCTCGCGTATCTATGCTAGGTGGCAAAGACCATGGATTAAGCAAGTCAAATTGGAAGGATTGGGCTGTAGGTACCAATTCAGATTCCCAAGAAGATCGTTGGAATGATATTGCCGGATTTGATTTCCGGTTGCGACTTCCAGGTGTACAATTTTATGGAGAAGCCTATGGTGAAGATCAGGCGCATGCAATGCCTTGCGAATGGGCCTATCGCGGTGGCATGTATATACCACGCCTGACAAAAGACGGCTCTTGGGATATGACGTTGGAAATGGCGCAAACTAATGATGTTTGGTATCAACATGGTACGTATCAGAATGGTTGGACGTATAGTGGTGATATTATGGGTGATGCCATGGGTCAAGATGCTCGTAAATATTATGGTGCTGTTAAACATTATTTACCAAATGAAGCATATATCGGCATGTATTATCAGCGAACCCAAATGAATAGAGATAGCAGCATCTATCATCCAACCATTGATGAAACGGCCCTAATGGGACAACGTAAGTTAACATCGAATACATATCTGCGTGGCACTGTGGGAATAGCTCGTGTACGTGATGCTAGTCAAGACACAGCATATCATCGGTTTGTAACGGCATCGTTACAGTGGATGTATTAAAATAAAATACGGTATATATCGTTAGATACAAAAAAGTCATCGCATCAGATCTAGTCTTTGAGCGATGACTTTTGTATTTTGCAATCGATAGGTATTCTTTAGTTATTAGACGATATCATTAGCCTTTTTGAAGTAACAGTTCTTTTAATTTTAAATACCGTGTTGTGTAATATGGTGTAAGCTGTGATTCTCTTAGGTCATTGCCGAAGGAACGGCGGCTTACAGAAAGTAAAGGCGGACTTTGGATGCGTTTGGCCACGGCAAAACCGGCAATGAGACGCCACCATTTTTCTAAATCGGTAATAAAATCGGCTGCTGTGGGAAAAATATCTTTTACGGAAACGATACAGCCGATTTCTTGTTCCAGCGTGCCGTCAGCATACCATTGCAAAATAGATTCTGGCGTAGCGCGCTGCCAACGTTCTACAAAGGAGGCAAACAGATAATCATGATAAGGGTATATAATGGGATCGCCTTGTCCTTTGTCAATATCTTGATTTGCTGAAAGTTCTGCACTGGGAACAATGTCAATACTGCCTTGTGGGATAACTTCCCGTTTGAATACAGATGCATTAAGATAACGTGCCAGATCATAGACTTGATGTTTCCAAAGATCGGCAGTCGCAGCTAAGAATCCGGCACTATCACCATAAAGTGTGGCATAACCGACAGAAGACTCAGCTTTATTCGCATTGCACGTAAACACACCGCCAAAGGCAGCGGCGGCGGCAGCTAGGATTCGACTAGAACGGTCGCGAGCCTGGATGTTTTCTTCGATGAAGCTGGTTAACTGTAAGTGACCGACAGGAGTATCGTTTTGATATAGCATCGCCATATTGAATTGGTTGCGAGTGAGTTCTAAACTATCCTGCACGGGAATGATGGTATATAAACAGCCGATATGGTCTGCTAATTGTTTGGCAAGTCCCTTGGTCGTTTCGGAATTGTAGCAGCTGGGCATGTTGACAAGAAGAATATTTTCCGGCGGCAGTACTGTAGCATATAATGCAGCATTGACGGCGGAATCAATACCACCGGATACGCCAATAACAACTTTTTTAAGGCCTAATGATTCCATAAAGGATTTCAATCCGTAATGGAGACTATGATATATATCTTCTATCGTTGTACGGACTGGCGATATATGATGCGGAGAGATAATGGTATGTGTTGTTTCATCATATTGAATGATAGCAAGTTCTTCTGTGAACGGTGAGCATTCATAATGCAGTGTTCCAGTGTCATCGTAAACACCGCTAGAGCCATCAAAGGTGTAAATATTTTTGCCGTTGTTTTGAATGCCTGTACAATTGACATATACTGCCGGACGATGCATGGATTCAATTGCTTTTCCAAACAGGCGGTGACGTCGTTGCGTTTTGCCCTGCGTAAACGGCGAATTAGAAATATTGACGAATAAATCAATATCATAATGCTGACTTAGATAAGACATGGGTTTAAACGGATAGTTATCATCCCAACTGTCTTCACAAATGAGTGGGCCGACATGTAGCGTTCGGTTGTTGGTAAACGTTAGTGTTACTGGTGAAAGAAAGTCTTCCGGAAAGGCATGGCGTTCTTGAGCGACTTCCATTAGGGATGTAAAATAGCGAATGTCGCTGAATTCGCGATAATTGGGAAGTAAGGTTTTGATATAAAATGGGTATGGTGAGTCCTGTGGTGCAATGAGTTTGCCGTTTTGGGCAACAAACATAGCATTGTATTTACGCATCCGGCCATCGAGATTGACACGATCTTCTTCTTTAGCAACATTGCCGTAAATAATAGTAATGCCATCGGATGCGGCTTGAATTTCTTCACCAAAACGAACGCAGTCGTTGATAAAATCAGGCTGATCCCAAACATCGCCAATAAAATATCCCGGAATAGCGAGTTCTGGGAAAATAATTACATCGCAGCCAGCTTGTTTGGCCTGGGCAATTTGTTTTTTCATGGCCTTTGTGTTGTAACGCGGATTGCCGGCATGGATTTCTAATTGGGCAAGAGCGATTGTCAGCATGGGCATATGCCTCCTTTTCATAAATAATATACTATATTATACTAGCATAAATGAAAGAAAGTAGCTAGTCATCTCAGTCCGACAGAAATAAGATAGTGCGAAAATGAGTCGCCTGTAGTATAATTAGGATATTATTATTTTCAATGAGAAAAAGGAACGAAATTTTCATGAAAACCTTATTGACTATTTTAAATGCTAAATTTATTCACTCTTCGTTGGCGCTGCGGTGTTTGCATACGGCTTGCCGACAAAAAAATGTAGATGTTATGACAGCAGAATATACGATTAATCAAAATATATATGATATTCTGCGCCATATTGCTAAGTTTCAGACACAGGTTATTGGCTTTTCCTGTTAT
>CALBLM010000374.1 GCA_937895695.1 uncultured Megasphaera sp. | reverse complement strand
CAATACTATACAAATATAGTATTATACTTGTAAATAATCTTTATTGTTTAATAATTATTATTTAAAATTTGATAGTTACTTAGTAAGGAGGGATTTTTATGAAACAATGGCTACGCAATGCCTATCAATTATATATCAATGGACAATGGGTACCTGCTAGTAATGGCGCCACCTTTTCTTCTATAAATCCGTCGACAGGCGACATACTCTCATCATGCGCACAAGCTACAAAAGAAGATGTTGATGCAGCCGTTCAAGCCGCACATACTGCTTTTATCACATGGAAAAATATATCCCCAGCAAAGCGCCAAAAAATTTTATTACGCATTGCTGATGCTATCGATGCGAATACTGAAAAGTTGTCTATGATTGAAACACTGGATAACGGCAAACCAATTCGTGAAACACGTCATATGGATATTCCATTAGCAGCCGATCATTTTCGGTATTTTGCCGGCGTTGTTCGTACAGAAGAAGGACGAGCTTCTCTTATTAATGCCAATACATTAAGCTTAGTCATTCATGAACCCATTGGTGTGGTTGGTCAAATTATTCCTTGGAATTTTCCTTTCTTAATGGCCGCTTGGAAACTGGCACCAGCTCTTGCAGCCGGCTGTACCATTGTCATTAAACCATCTAGTGAAACCTCTTTGAGCTTGTTAGAACTTACCCATTTAATAGGCGATCTTCTCCCTGCCGGCGTTCTAAATGTCATTACAGGAAAAGGATCACAAGCCGGTCAATTTTTACTAGAACATCCAGATATTCAAAAACTTGCTTTTACAGGTTCTACAGATATTGGCCGTAACGTTTACAAGGCAGCACAAGAAAAATTAATTCCAGCCACCTTAGAATTAGGTGGTAAATCCGCAAATATTTTCTTTGATGATTGTCCTTGGGATTTAGCAATGGATGGAGCTCAACTTGGCATCTTATTTAATCAAGGTCAAGTATGTTGTGCCGGTTCTCGAATTTTCGTTCAAGAACCCGTGTACGATAAATTCATTGCAGACTTAGCAAACCGATTCAATCATGTAAAAGTCGGCCTTCCTTGGGAAGAAAGTACACAAATGGGTTCGCAAATTGATGGCCGGCAAGTCAAAAAAATTCTTGAATATATAGAAATAGGTAAGGCTGAAGGTGCGCGTCTCGTATGCGGTGGTGAAAAAATCACAGATCCTGAATTAGTCAAAGGGAATTTTATTCGTCCCACCATTTTTGCCGATGTTACAAACGACATGCGTATTGCCCAAGAAGAAATATTCGGTCCTGTCGTCTGCGTGATACCCTTTAAAGACGAAGCTGATGTCATTGCCAAAGCTAATGACAGTACGTATGGATTAGGCGGGGCTGTTTGGACTCGTGACATCAATCGAGCTATCCGTGTAGCCAAAGCCATTGAAACAGGACGTATGTGGATCAACACATACAACGCTATTCCTGCTGGCACTCCCTTTGGCGGATACAAATTATCCGGCATAGGCCGTGAAACAGATAAAACAACCATGAAGCACTATATGCAGACTAAAAATATTTATATAAATTTATCAGAAAAACCTTCTGGATTATACGAATAAATTTATATAGTGTATAAAAAAAACGGCCCTTCAATACGTAGATAAAAACACTACCAATTGAAGGGCCGTTTCATATTTTTAACAAACTATAAAAGCACAAGAAAGACACACTAGAAATATCCAGTGCGTCTTTCCTATTAATCAGCGGCTTCCTATCCTCCCAGGGGG
>CALBLM010000373.1 GCA_937895695.1 uncultured Megasphaera sp. | reverse complement strand
CTGCTGTGTAATCGCCATATTCAGCAGTGTCGCTGATGGATTTACGCATTTTAGCCATGCCGCCTTCATACATGAGGTCAACGATTAATTTCATTTCATGGAAGGTTTCAAAATAGGCAATTTCCGGCTGATAGCCTGCTTCGCACAATGTTTCAAAACCATTGGTAATTAACTGGCAAATACCGCCGCAGAGAACAGCTTGTTCACCAAAGAGGTCTGTTTCTGTTTCTTCTTGGAATGTCGTCTGGATAACGCCGGCACGAGTACCACCAATGCCACGAGCATATGCCAAAGCAATATCGAAGCATTTACCTGTTGCATCTTGTTCTACAGCGAATACGTCAGGAACACCGCCGCCTTCAGTAAAGGTACGACGAACGAGGTGACCTGGTCCTTTTGGAGCAACCATGAATACGTCGACATCAGCTGGAGGAACGATCTGTTTGAAATGAACGTTAAAGCCATGAGCAAATGCCAAAGCACTGCCGGATTTAAGGTTCGGGCCAATTTCTTCTTTATATACGTCAGCTTGTTTTTCATCCGGAATCAAGACCATCGTAATGTCTGCACCTTTAACAGCTTCAGCAACGGATTTAACTTCTAAGCCGGCAGCTTTTGCTTTTTCAATAGATTTGCTGCCTTTATACAAACCAACGACAACATCCATGCCGCTTTCTTTCAAATTTAATGCATGGGCATGACCTTGGCTGCCATAACCAATGATGGCTACTTTTTTGCCTTTCATTACATCCCAGTTTACATCTTGATCATAAAATACTTTTGCCATGATACATCTCTCCTTAAAAATAAAAAAATATGAGGTTGGAAATGCGTTTGGTTGCAGGAGATAAGTCTCAAGAGGGTATAAAAAAATCCGCCCCTCTTGTACTGAGGGACGGATATCATATATTCCGCGTTACCACCCTGATTCCTACGACATTACTGTCCATAGGCTCTCTACAACGTACTAACATACGCGTTTCCTGTAACGGGGAAATCCCGTCGGTGCCTACCCAATGTATTCAACACCGCTCTTCGAGGAGGAGCTTCATCGGACTGCATATACCGGCTCACACCAACCGCCGGCTCTCTGATATGACACAGACTGACTACTTTCTCCCGTCATTAGATTTACGAATAATTCTATTTGCTTCTGTTGTGAAGCTTGAACACATTGTACGCAATTAGAATGATTTTGTCAACAACTTTTTGCAAAAAAAATTAAACTTTATTTGGGTTAAACGTCAAACAAATTGGTTAAACGTTTTAAAAAATTAACATAATCATGAAAATAATAATAAAAAAAGCGATTCTCACATGATACTTGTGGGAACCGCTTTGTATGTCAAAGAATGCTAATGATTAGAAATTGTTAATTCTTTGAATTTCTTTGCTTTTATTCCCTCTTCGTCATCTTGTTGGCAAAGAGCGTTTAGATGTTGCAATTCTTCGGCTTCGACACTTTCACTGGTTGTATAGCTAGGAGGAACTGTTTTAGCGAGATGCAAACATTTTTTGATTGAAGCGACGCTGACGATAATGACCAAAATAGCCATAATGGCAGAGACCGCGAAGAGCAGGATTTCTCCTTTGGGAAGATAAATATTAAACATGTTCAGGAAATCAGCCCAGAAAATAACGACGGTCAGGAATGCCCAAGGAATAACAGTAACCCAAACATAACGAGCTTTGCCCATGCTGCAAATAACGACAGAAGAAATCGCTAATGTAATGATAGCAAGCAACTGATTGGATACACCGAAAATCGGCCAAATTGTAGATAAGTTACCTTGCAATACGATATAACCCCATGCGCCGGAGATGAGTGCCGATGCGATGATACCACCGGGAGTCCAATGGGGGTTACCGAATTTAGGCCATATACGGCCGATTAATTCTTGAAGCATATAACGGCCGACACGGGTACCAGCATCGATGATAGTCATGATAAAAAGAGCTTCAAACATGATGCAGAAGTGATACCAGTAGTTCATGAGGTGATCCAGACCGGGGATGCGGGAGAAAATATGAGCCATGCCGACAGCCAGAGAAACAGCACCGCCAGGACGATGGGCAACATTTTCACCAACCATTTCGTTCAACATCGGCAGATCGACAACTTGTAAGCCTAAGGCTTGGAAATGAGCGGCTGAAGAGTTGATGGCAAAATAGTCTGCAGGCTGCAGGGCGCAGGCGGCAATTAAAGCCATCATACCGACAAAAGATTCTGTAAGCATGGCACCATAGCCAACGGGAAGAATGGAACGTTCATTCATCAGCATTTTTGGTGTAGTACCTGTAGATATCATGCAATGGAATCCGGAAACGGCACCGCAGGCAATGGTGATGAAGATATACGGTAATACCGGACCCGTAATGACCGGGCCGCCGCCGGCACAGAACTGTGTGACTGATGGCATAGCAATCATGGGGCCAACAATAATAATGCCGAGTGCTAAGGCACCGATTGTCCCGATTTTCATGTATGTAGATAAGTAATCGCGTGGAGCTAACAGCAGCCAAACCGGAAGTGCTGCGGCAACGAAGCCGTAAATAATCAGTGCCACGCCGATACCATGAGCACTAATGGTAAACATAGGTGCCAACGTAGGAGAAGCGGCAACCGATGGACCGAGGACAACAGCTAATAACGTCAACGCAACGCCAATAATGGTAGCTTCTTGGATTTTTCCGGGACGAAGAAATTGCAGATATAAGCCAACAAAAATAGCGATAGGAATTGTCATACCAATCGTAAATGTCCCCCAAGGGCTATCGTGCAGGGCATTGACAATAACGACTGCCATGCCGGCCATGGCTAAGATATTGAGAAATAAGACTGCAAACGAGGTGGCAAGGCCGACTTTGTCGCCAATCTGTGCTTTGGCAATTTCAGCAATAGATTTGCCATCATACCGCATCGAGGCAAACAGAATAACCATATCATGGACTGCACCGGCAAGAACACCGCCGATCAAAATCCACAATGCACCGGGTAAATACCCAAACTGTGCAGCAATAACCGGACCTACTAACGGACCAGCACCGGCAATCGCTGCGAAATGATGACCGAATACGACGTATTTGTTCGTAGGAACATAATCGTGGCCGTCTTCAAATCGAAAAGCCGGTGTGACTTTGTACTGATTGACCGTAAGTACTTTGGCCGCAATAAATGCGCCATAGAAACGGTATGCCAGTACGAAAACTAATGCAGAAATGATAACTAGATACAAACCGTTCATACAAAACAACCTCCTTTTTTATAATATAAAAAGCCATATTGGCTTGATAAGGCGGTACTTTTGAAACGAGTATTCAGGACATCTATGTCACACGTAATTTCTATATCTTTACTATAGCTCACTTCATATGTAAATTCAAGAAAATTATATGTAATATAACATAAAAGCATTTGTGAAAACTAAGAATATATCTGCTGAATATGTATAATCTTAATGATAGATGTAAGTTGTAAATAAAAACGAATCAATGAATTCATGCCGTGTATATTGTAGCAAAGATAAAAGATAAGCCAAAAAGGGGCTGTAACATAATAACCTCATCAAAAAAACGGATTCAGATACCTTG
>CALBLM010000372.1 GCA_937895695.1 uncultured Megasphaera sp. | reverse complement strand
CGCGGACCATATTGGGCCAATAATTTTTCCAATTCTTCCGGAATAATCCCTTTTTCATCCGTCGGCACTTCAACAAATTGCGGTCCACACAATTTAAATGCATTAATAGCTCCCAAATACGTCGGGCTTTCTACGAGTACAACATCATCTTTATTCAAAAAAATCTGCGCCAATAATGACAATCCCTGTTGCGATCCAGAGGTAATCATTACTTCATCAGCAGAACAATCCACCATAAATGCCTGGTACATTCGTTTCACAATTTTTTCACGAAGCGGCAGATAACCTTCCGTTGTTCCATACTGAACAGCTTGTTTTCCTTCCTTTGTTAAAACTTCATCATCTACCTTTTTCAATTCTTCCGTAGGAAATAGTTCCGGTGCTGGTAAACCGCCGGCAAAGGAAATAACTTGTGGCATGGTTGTTAATTTCAATAATTCACGAATTTCAGAAGCTTTAAGGTCCATTGCAAGATCTGAAAATTTCATTACCAATCACTCCTTTATGTTATGTTTCCTAAAAAAAACGTTTTACCTTACTGGTATAGTTATTATAGCATTTTAATGATTTTTTATCAATTATATTTTTACTTTTTATCATAATACTGATTAAAAAAAGTTCAGACATGCAATATAACATGTCTGAACTCTAAAAACATTATTATTTTAATTTAGCCATTTCTTCTTTTAATACATCGGCTAAACGTTTAATACCTTCTACGATACGTTCTTCCGGCATATTGGAATAATTAAGACGGAAATGATTAGCATGTCCGCCATTCGGATAAAATGCACCGCCCGGTACATATGCAACCTTTTTAGCAATAACCTTTGGCATCATTTCTTTGGCATCCATGCCTTCCGGTAAGGTTACCCATGTAAATAAACCACCTTCAGGATAAGTAAATGTAAGACCTTCAGGAAAATACTTTTTCATCGAATCATACATTAATGTACGGCGTTTACTATATAAATTACGGATTTCCTGTACATGAGCATCCAAATCAAACATATCCATGTAATACGAAACCTGGCGCTGTGCAAACGTCGAAGATTGTAAGTCAACGGTCTGTTTGAGCATAACCGCTTTTTCCAAAATTTCTGGTGCGCCAACCATCCATCCAAGACGAAGACCAGGCATCAAGATCTTGGAGAAGGACCCGAAGAAGACAACGTTGCCTTTTTTATCCATCGATTTCAATGTTGGCAAAGATTTGCCTTCATAGCGAAGTTCACCGTACGGATCGTCTTCAATAACAGGAATATCATGCTGATTAATAATATTCATAAATGCTTTACGGCGTTCCATAGGCCACGTAATCCCTGTTGGATTCTGGAAATCAGGAATAACGTACATCAAACGAATGCGATCACCGTATTTTGCGATAATTTTTTCTAATTCTTCCGGAATCATTCCCTTATCATCGGTCGGAACTTCGACAAACTGCGGGAATTTTACATTAAATGCTGTCGTAGCACCCATGTATGTCGGACTTTCTACCAATACAATATCACCTTTATTTAAAAAGATATTGCCAAGCAAAGACAGCCCTTGTTGAGAACCAGTCGTAACGATGATATCTTCATAGGTGCAGTCTGTCTGAAAAGCAGATTTCATGCGTTCAGCAATATGTTTACGAAGCGGTACATAACCTTCTGTCGTGCTGTACTGCAAAGCCTGCTGACCTTCTTTTTCTAATACTGCCACGTCTACTTTTTTCATGTTTTCTACCGGGAATAATTCAGGGGCAGGCAAACCACCGGCAAAGGAAATAATTTCCGGATTTTCTGTGACTTTTAAAATTTCACGAATGTCAGATGCGTGTAAACTATTTGCTACTTCTGAAAACTTTACCATAAAATATCACTCCTATTCTTTTTCTCTTCTTTTATGGCTGTATCCAATATACCTCATGTAACATGTATTGGAGTGCTTTTAAGTATACCACAAAATTCATCGATATGCCACAATATTTATACAAAAAGATAAAAAAAACATTGCAGATGTATTGTTTTTTCTGCAATGTTTAAAGTTAATCATTTACGTTTGTAAAAAATTTCTGTGCCGCTTCTTTATCTTTCTGCATTTGGCAGACTAATTCTTCCGCTGACGTAAAGACCATTTCGCCGCGAAGACGCTTTCGGAAACGCAAACTAACCGATTTTCCATATAAATTTTCCTGACAGTGCAATACATGGGTTTCCATGCGCCTATATTGATTAGCAAATGTCGGATTATCACCGATATTAGTAATACTCGGATGACATATGCCATCCCAAACCAATTCTGTAATATATACACCGTCAGCGGGTACAGCCATTTTGATGGGAATCAACATATTCGCCGTAGGAAAACCAATCGTGCGTCCGCGATGATCTCCCTGCACAACTTCTCCGGTCAAGGTAAAAGGTCTACCCAACAAATTTTCAGCCGTCTCCATATGTCCCATTTGAACGAGTCGGCGAATAACTGTACTGCTAATCGGCGTCGTTCTGCCCGGCCGTTCCAGCAATGTCAT
>CALBLM010000371.1 GCA_937895695.1 uncultured Megasphaera sp. | reverse complement strand
TCGTAATGCTTGTTTAGGCATACGACGACCTGTAATACCTTCTAAAAGCAATAAAATAATATAACCGCCATCTAGCATAGGAATGGGAAGTAAATTTAAAATTCCCAAGTTTAAACTTAAAAAAGCCGTAAACATCAGCAAATTCACAAAACCAACAGAAGCAACCTGTCCTGCCAGCTGTGCCACGCCAAGCGGCCCGGCGACTTCCGCTTTCTGGGCACCTGTCACCATTTCATATAACCCGACAAGCATCATTTTGCAAATGGTGCCAGTTCGTGAAACTGCCATGCCAGCAGATTCAAAAAATCCATGAGACTGTTCAGTAATGACAGGCATGACACCTAACACTACCCGATTCGATTGGGTGTCCGTCTTTGGAATCATATCTAATGTTATCGTTTCACCATCACGATTGACAACAACCGGTACGACTTCTTTACTGTGCTTAGCAACTACTTTAGAAATATCACTCCATGTATCAATAGCAGTACCGCCGATAGAAATAATGCGATCGCCCTGCTGCATAGAGGCTTTTTCGGCCGCCGAGCCAGTCATAACAGAACCCACTACAGGTTCTGTTGAAACGTCCATTGTACCAACCGCAAAGGTTATTCCCCATATTAATACCAGTGCTAAAATAAAATTCATGATAGCACCGGCTGCGATAACGAGTAACCGAGAAAGAACTGGCTTATTTAAAAAAGATTTTTCATTGAGTTCTTCTACTTCTGTCATACCAGCAATACGGTTAAAACCACCGAGAGGTATCGCCCGCAGTGAATATAACGTCGAGCCATGTTGATGGCTGTAAATTTTAGGTCCAAAACCAATCGCAAATTCATCCACTTGCATTCCTGTTAATTTAGCAGTCATAAAATGGCCAAATTCATGCACAAAAACAATTAAACTAAATACAAAAACAGTTGCTGCAATTGTTATTCCCACTGTATGACAACCTTTCTATAGTAAAGACGCAGCACACTGCCGTGACCAGGCATCAGCACGACGAATGGCTTCTAACGTCACTTCATGGCATACAGCATGTTTTTCCATAACTGTACGTACAATATCAAAAATACGCGTAAATGATATTTCTTTTCGTAAAAATGCATATACGGCTACTTCATTCGCACCATTCAACACACAAGGCATGGTACCGCCAATTTTTCCTGCTTCATAAGCTAATGGAAGGGACGGAAATTTTTCATCATCCGGTTCATAGAAATCAATATGACGTAGCGTTTTCCAATCAATTGGCTTAGCACCGCGTACAGATTTCCTGTCCGGGTACGTAAAGGCATATTGAATAGGCAAGCGCATATCCGGCATGCCTAATTGAGCCAATATGGAGCCATCGATAAACTGCACCATCGAATGAATAATGCTTTGCGGTTGAATTACAACATCAATCTGATCAAAAGGCATATCAAAAAGCCAATGTGCTTCTATGACTTCCAAGCCCTTGTTAAACATCGTAGCAGAATCAATCGTAATTTTTCCGCCCATATCCCACGTAGGATGCTTAAGACATTGTTCTACTGTAATATGGGAAAATTCGCTTAAAGGACGTTGAAAATGGGGCCCGCCGGAAGCCGTAATCAGCAATTTGTCAATTTCTTCTTTTTTTCGTCCGCCTAAACATTGAAAAATAGCACCGTGTTCACTATCAACCGGTAAAATTCGTACGTGATGACGAGCCGCCTCTTTCATGACGAGTTCACCTGCAGCGACCAGTGTTTCTTTATTAGCCAAGGCGATATCCAACCCACGTGCAATAGCCTGCAACGTGGGTTCAATACCAACTGCACCTACGAGTGATGTTAAAATCATGTCGGCATCAGCTTCATCGATTAGGCGAAGTAATCCGTCATCGCCACTAAATACGATACACTTACTGCCAACTTCTTCCTGCAATTTTTGGGCTGCCTTCTTATCTGTCATGCAAGCCAACGGTATATGAAATGCTTTAATTTGCTGTGCTACTTGTTGCCAACTCGTATGTGCAGCAACAGCAGCAATAGAAAAGAGATCCGGATGGGCTTGCACAACATCTACAGCTTGTGTTCCAATAGAGCCCGTACTGCCTAGTAAAATAATTTTTTTCATATTGTTTCTCCTCATTTTAGGAAATAAGGGCTAAATATACATAAACAGCAGGTGCGGCAAATAACAAGCTGTCAAAGCGATCCAATACGCCACCATGGCCGGGAATTAATGTCCCTGAATCTTTGACATTACAGGTGCGTTTCAATATAGATTCTACCAAATCGCCTAACGGCGCTGCTATTGCAACGATAATGCCAATCGCTAATGCATGAAGCAAAGAAAATTGGAAGATAAGTGAAAAAATCAAAGCGGTAATAATCGTACCAACAAAACCACCAATGGCCCCTTCCGTTGTTTTTCCCGGACTAATGGCAGGGCATAGCTTTGTCTTTCCCATGAATTTTCCTACAGCAAATGCAAACGTATCACTGGCCCACGTAGAAAATATAAGCAAAAATAAAAGGAAACGAGCTGGTTCTAACATGACATTTGTAAGATTATCTATCATCGAAGAGGCAATAAGGCCGCTGCGCAACGCAAGCATAGCCCAAAAACCACCAGTAATATACAACAGTCCATATACTGTATACGCACTATCCGATGGTTTTACTTTGGTATGCCAAAGTACAGTTTGTAATAAAAGCCACAACATCATTCCTACAGCAAAAAGCATCATCAGTTTCATGCTGCCAAACCAGTAGGCTGATAAGAAACAAATAATCCAAACCGCACCTACTCGATCAGATATATTGGCTTTCAATTTACGAACCAAATTCCCATATTCATACCAGCCAACTAAGGCTAATAACGTCATCATAATAAAAAACAACCAATTTCCTTCATAGATAATGAAGATTGTAAGGGCACCGCCAATAATGCCGGTGAGAATTCGTTTTATCAACATATTCTGTATTTACCCACCTTATTTTAAACCACCAAAACGACGTTCTCTGCCTTGAAATGCAAGAATCGCTTCTATTAAAGTTTCTTTTGTAAATTCCGGCCAACATAAGTCGGTATACCAAAATTCTGCATATGCCATCTGCCAAAGCAAGAAATTGCTTACCCGTTTATCTGCACCGGGACGAATCATCAAATCAATATCATTTTCCGGTGCCGTATACAAATACTTGCTGATAGTCTGTTCGGTTATATCTGCCGGCTGCAGTTGCCCATTTTGCACATCCTTCGCAATTTTCTGCATTGCTTGTGTCAATTCTAAACGGCCGCCATAATTGACAGCAACATTGAGTGTCAAGCCCGTATTATGTTGCATATCAGCTTCTGCTTGTTGAAATGCTTCTTGTAATACAGGATTCAATCGACTCATATCGCCAATAAAATGCAATTTGACGTTATGTTCATCTAATTCTAATAAATTTTTGCGAAGATAGTCATTCATCAATTTCATAATATAGGAAACTTCCGTATCCGGCCGTTTCCAGTTTTCTGTAGAAAACGCATATACAGTCAATACGTTGATACCTAAATCACTGGCTGCAACAACAATACGCTTCAATGTATCTGCACCCGCCCGATGTCCATAACTACGTGGCATACCGCGCCGTTTTGCCCAGCGTCCGTTGCCGTCCATAATAATAGCAACATGATGCGGAATATTGTTAGGATCCAACATATCTGCAGAAATTGCAGCAGATGCGTTTCGTTTTTTGTGTAAAAAATGAATCATACTTGTGTTTCTCCACCTTGCAACACACGACTGACAGAATCACTATGTTTCATCGTATCATTCACTAATAGACAAACCGTCTCATCATCTATCTGCTTAACACGAATAACATATGAATTTTCTTCTTCACACGGAAAGAAATGACTGCGTGAGACAGTACGTTCTATGGTATATGCCATATTTTTTTCCCGTAATGCAGATATGGCATACCGTAACGGCATGCCAATTAAGTTTCGTATATCCATTATACTTCCATGACTTCTTTTTCTTTTTTGACTTTAATATCGTCAATACTTTTAATTTTTTTATCTGTCAGTTTCTGGATATTCGTCTGTCCTTCTTTACTTTCGTCTTCCGTAATTTCTTTTTTCTTTTCCATTTTCTTAATCACTTCATTGGCATCACGACGAATATTACGGATGACGACCTTTGCATCTTCAGCTACTTTGCTGACTTTTTTGCTTAAATCTTTACGACGTTCTTCTGTCAACTGTGGAATTTCCAAACGAATCATCGTACCATCATTATTCGGATTTAAACCTAAATCGGATTTTAAAATAGCGCGTTCAATATCGCCCAGTATTTTGCGTTCCCAAGGAACAATCGTAATTAAGCGTGGTTCCGGGACAGATACATTCGCTACCTGTTTAATCGGCGTCGGCGCACCATAGTACTCTACCATAACACGATCCAATAATGTCGTGCTGGCACGACCTGTACGAATTGAAGATAAATCTCGTTTCAATACTTCAATCGTCTTATCCATTTTTTCTTCATTTTGACTCAATAATGTTTTTACATCCATGTGTATTCACTTCCTTATCTTATTTATTTTATATCTATTATCATACCGCTTTTAGCCTTCTTTGTCGACTAATGTTCCCAAATCTTTTCCGCTGGCAGCAGCCACAATGTTTCCTTCTACATCAATATTAAATACGAGAATGGGAATATTATTATTACGGCACAATGTTGTTGCTGTAGCATCCATGACTTTCAAATCTTTATTGATGACATCTAAGTAAGAAAGCTTCTTGAACATTTTAGCATCTGGATTTACCTTCGGATCGCTGTCATATACGCCATCTACGCCGTTTTTAGCCATCAAAATAGCATCTGCTTCAATTTCAGCTGCCCGAAGTGCTGCGGTTGTATCCGTAGAGAAATATGGATTCCCTGTGCCGGCACCAAAAATAACAACACGGCCTTTTTCCATGTGACGAATAGCGCGTCGACGAATGTACGGTTCAGCTACTTGCTGCATATTAATAGCAGTTTGCACGCGCGTTGCTATGCCATGATTTTCCATTGCATCCTGTAATGCAAGCGCATTCATAACAGTAGCAAGCATTCCCATATAATCAGCCGAAACACGGTCCATACCTTTGGCACTTCCCGAAAGACCACGCCAAATATTGCCGCCGCCAACAACGATAGCTACTTGAATGCCCAGTTTGCTTACTTCAACAACCTGTTTTGCTATTTTTTCTACCGTTTGCGGGTCAATACCATATCCTTGTTCACCAGCTAACGCTTCACCACTTAATTTCAATACAATGCGTTTGAATTTATTTGTTTCCATTTGAAGGCCTCCTGCTTTTTATTTCCAGTTACATTAGAAAATAAGAGAACACGGATTGGGTGTTCTCTTATGTCATCTTATTTAGCTTGTGCCATTACTTCAGAAACAAAGTCATCATTACGTTTTTCCAAGCCTTCACCTAATTCATAACGGGTATAACGGCGGATATCGATTTTTTCACCAATTTTAGCAATGTTTTCTGTAATAACCTGCTGAATTGTTTTGTCGGAATCTTTAATGAATTCCTGGTCGAGCAAGCAATTTTCTTTATAGAATTTTTCCAAACGGCCAACGATCATTTTTTCAACAATTTTTTCCGGTTTGCCTTCGTTCAAAGCCTGCTGACGAAGAACTTCTTTTTCATGTTCCAATACTTCTTCAGGAACTTCTTCACGTTTCAAATATGCCGGTTTTGCAGCAGCAATCTGCATAGCAATATCTTTGCAAAGGTTTTTAAAGTTATCTGTCTGAGCAACAAAGTCTGTTTCGCAGTTAACTTCTACCAAAACACCGATACGGCCGTTGCCGTGAATGTAGGAATAAACAAGACCTTCAGCAGCGATACGATCTGCTTTTTTTGCAGCAGCAGCCAATCCTTTTTCACGAAGGAAGTCGATTGCTTTTTCCATATCACCATTTGTAGCAGAAAGCGCTTTTTTGCAGTCCATCATGCCAGCGCCAGTTTTTGTTCTTAAATCTTTTACCATGCTTGCTGTAATAGCCATTTTAGATATTCCTCCTAAACATAATATACAGTTTGAACAAAGGTAAGGAATATACACACTCCTTACCTTTATATAAAAGCCATTTAATTCTCAAAGAGCAAAACGATGATTAGTTTTCTTCTGTTGCTGCTTCAACTTCTTGTGCAGCACCTTCTTCAGTCTGTTCACCCTGATTACCTTCAAGAACAGCATCTGCAATTTTACCTGTCAACAATTTAACAGCGCGGATTGCATCATCATTAGCTGGAATCGGATAATCGATAACATCGGGATCACAGTTTGTATCGACTGTTGCAATGATAGGAATGTGAAGTTTGCGTGCTTCAGAAACAGCGATTTCTTCTTTTTTCGGATCAATGATAAACAATGCATCCGGTAATTTTTTCATATCTTTAATGCCGCCGAGGTACTTCTGTAATTTTTCCATTTCATGTTTAAGAAGAGTAACTTCTTTTTTCGGCAATACATCAAATGTACCATCTTCAGCTTGTTTTTCCAATACTTTTAAACGTTTTACACGTTTTTCAATTGTCTGGAAGTTCGTCAGCATACCGCCAAGCCAACGTTCGTTGACAAAATACTGATTGCAGCGTTCAGCTTCATTTTTAATGGATTCCTGAGCCTGTTTCTTCGTACCAACGAAGAGAACTTTACCGCCTTCAGCAGCGAGGTCACGTACAAAATTGTATGCTTCATCTACTTTTTTTACAGTCTTCTGAAGGTCAATGATGTAAATACCATTGCGTTCCGTGAAGATAAAACGAGCCATTTTAGGGTTCCAACGGCGTGTCTGATGACCGAAATGAACGCCTGCTTCCAACAATTGTTTCATAGATACTACTGCCATAATTGTAAATCCTCCTGTTTTTTCCTCCGCCCGGTCATTGCCTGTCTTCACCATTGAAATGGCACAGCTGCAGACTCACCAAGCGTGTGTATTTGGTTATGGTATTCAAACCTTAGCCATTATAGCATATTCATTGCATATTCACAATATTATTTCTATAGATTTTCTATTATTTTTGTAAAAATTCCGTCTAACTCCCTGTATCTGCAACGATTCTCCCTGGATAAAGATATGTATAGATAGGACAAAGCCCCGGTATCATACAACCGGGGCCATTATGCAGTACTCAACATACTGCTCATATTCTTCATTGCCATATTAACTTGTTTTCTTGGGTCTATTCCAAAACATAAACAGGCACTGTTCGTCTACCAAAAATCATGCAGGCATCATAATTTTCCATACACAAATCAATTCGATTCCCTAAAATGTCACCGCCTGTATCTTCGGCAATGGCTACACCATATCCCGGAATATATACGCGGGTTCCTAGCGGAATGACATTCGGATCGACCGCTACTACACCATATCGTGCTAGCGTTCCCATTTTGGTAATTCCCTCTCCATTACCGTCTGTCGGTAAATACGCAGTGGCAACCATCGTAAAGACTTCTTTAAATTTGGAAATAGTTCCTGTATTAATTTCAACCGTTTCTTTCGTTCCCACATGACGAACCAACGGTTGCATTTCTGTTACTAGCGTAGTTTCTACATGTTCCTTGCCAATAACTTGTCCATCCAAACTCACAATATTCATTTTAACGGTCTTCCGACCATTTTTACCTTCTTGAATTACCTGTTCTTCGCCTTGGCCTAGCGTTTCATCAGGAATGCTTTCAATCGCATACGGAACGACTTCATCCTCTACAATTGCTTTGCGCGAAATATTACCGATGCGAATCGTCATATTTTTTGTTACCGGTGCTTCTGTATCCCCATAGGGACGAAAATCTTTAGTATTATACCCATATTGTTCTGCTACGGCTTGTACCGTTTGCTTTGCTGTACGCACTTCCTGTTTATTTCCTTTATGTTCCAATACAACAGGTACTGCACGGTGCAGCGTTACCAAACTGCCATCGGTCAATTTAGATGTAGACATTTCAAGTTCGTCACATGGACCGAGTTCAATGTTGTTTTCACGCATTAATGCTTCTTCATTTACTGCATGTGTGTATACAGTTTGTGTATTTCCGTCGGACTGGATTGTCACGGATTTTCCTTTATCAATAAATCCTGCTAAGGAAACTATGACTAATAAAGCGATTAAGGTAGCGTACATACGCGTAATCGGTCCTTGATATCGTTTGTTCATCGAATCCCTCCTAATAGGATGTATTCTATCAAAGGATTTTAGAATATGTCAATTTTTAGTGGTTGACAAATAGCTGATATTACTATGTATTATGCTATTTTTTTCTATATTGTTAACACTTTACCATCCTAAAACAGGCTGATATGACTGCTATCTTTTCATGTTTATGAGAATATTTTTCTTTATAAAATAAATTTTATGAAAAAGTAATTTTTTTGTATAGCAAAAAACATGGCCTCCTACAGGTAGGGAGGTCATGTTTTTTCATTACGACGTATGCCTAGTGTTTTCTTTTTCTCTTCAGTTCTGCATTTTTTTCTTCAGCTTCATGCTGCAGCAGTTCTTGGGCATGAATAGGTTTTCCTTTTCGTTCGTCGGCTAAATACCGATACGTTCCGTCAGCATTCATCGCATACGCTTTAACGTTATCACTGAAATACCAATTCAAAATATGTTTGATTCGTTCTTTGTGTGGACCATATTCGATAGGTACTAATAATTCAACCCGTTCATTTAAGTTACGCGGCATCCAGTCGGCTGAAGAAATAAATACATCTTCTTTGCCGTCATTATAGAAATACAGCAAACGGCTATGT
>CALBLM010000370.1 GCA_937895695.1 uncultured Megasphaera sp. | reverse complement strand
TCGGAACCTCTCTCGTTCCGACAAAAGTTATTCTACCATAGAGTACAGTCTTTGGCAAGTCTTTTTTTTAATTTTTTTATTTTTTTCAAAAAAATCCCCTGCCTGCTGGCAAGGGATTTATATTCATTGTTATTTTGCATAATCTATCATCCGGGTTTCCCGAATGACGACAACTTTAATTTGTCCTGGATATTCCAGTTCAGATTCAATTCGTTTTACAATATCATGAACTAATAAGACACAACCAGCTTCATCCAGTTTTTCTGGTTTAACCATAACACGGATTTCACGTCCGGCCTGAATAGCAAAACAATCTTCAACACCATCAAAGGATTCTGCAATTTCTTCAAGCTTCGTCAACCGTTTCAAGTAATTTTCCAGTGTTTCTCTTCTAGCACCCGGACGGGCTGCCGAAACAGCGTCGGCTGCCGAAACTAAAACAGCTTCTACGCTGCGTGGTTCTTCATCACCATGATGGGCAGCAATGCAATTGACAACCATCTTGGATTCGCCATACTTTTTAGCTACTTCTGTACCAATAGAAACATGAGTTCCTTCCAATTCATGATCCAGTGCTTTGCCTATATCATGAATCAATCCGGCCCGTCGAGCCAGCGTTTCGTCTACGCCCAGTTCAGCAGCCATAATCCCTGCCAACTGCGATACTTCGATAGAATGACGCAATACATTCTGCCCATAACTGGTACGATACCGTAATCTTCCCAAAATTTTAATTAATTCCGGATGCAGGCCATGTACACCTGTTTCATATGTAGCCTGTTCACCAGCTTCACGAATTTTTTGATTGACTTCTTTACGAGCCTTTTCAACCATTTCTTCAATGCGTGCCGGATGAATACGTCCATCGGCAATTAATTTTTCCAATGCAATGCGGGCAATTTCACGACGAATGGGGTCAAAACATGACAAAATAACAGCTTCCGGTGTATCGTCAATAATCAGATCAACACCCGTCAACGTTTCAATAGCACGGATATTACGACCTTCACGGCCAATAATCCGGCCTTTCATTTCATCATTAGGCAGCGAAACAACAGAAACTGTCGTTTCCGCTACATGGTCAGCAGCACAACGCTGAATAGCCGTCGAAATAATTTCTCGTGCCTTACCTTCAGCTTCTTCTTTTGCTTGTTCTTCCAATGTTTTAATCAGCTGTGCCGTATCATGTTTCACTTCAGTCTGTACATTTGCCAATAACAGTTCTTTTGCTTCATCAAACGTAAGTCCTGAAATCCGTTCCAATTCTGCCATTTCCTGCGCATGAAGGGCCTCAATCTTTTCCTGTACTTGAGATACTTCTTCTTCCTTGCGTTGTAACGCTTCTTCTTTCTTTTCCATGGAATCAGATTTTTTGTCCAAATGTTCTTCTTTTTGCAGCAGGCGCCGTTCCATACGCTGTAATTCATTGCGGCGTTCTTTATTATCCCGTTCCGCGTCGCTACGAAGTTTATGTACTTCTTCCTTGCCTTCCAGAACGAGTTCCTTCTTACGGGCTTCCGCATTCTGCTGCGCCGTTGTCAAAATACGCTGCGCTTCAATTTCAGCCTGACCAATTTTACCTTCGGCAATCTTTTTTCGATAAAAATAACCCGTACCGGCCCCGATAATACCACAAGCGACTGCTGCTGCAATTATAGCCAACATGTATTGATTTCACCTCCTCTTTTTCTCTTTCACAAAAAAAAGCC
>CALBLM010000369.1 GCA_937895695.1 uncultured Megasphaera sp. | reverse complement strand
CAGCGACGCGAAACGATGCCAATACGCCATTTGTTCGTACTGTTGTTGAAACGGAAAAACGAGTAACACCGCGGTTGTACATTGATAAAGACGGCGAGTTTGTTTATGTTACCTTGCCCAATACTAAAGTTGGCAAAAATGTAAAAAAATCATATAAAGCCAATACCAATGTAGTGTCTAAAATATCCTTGTCTGAACGGGGAAGCGGTACAGATATTGTATTTAAAGTACCAAAAGCTGTAACGAAACAGGATGTCAAGGTATTTACCCTGCCTGGTGCAACGGATACCAATAAAAAAGGTGCCCGCGTTGTCATCGACATTAACGATAAATCCGGTAAGGTGAAACAGTGGAGTCATTGGAATGATGGCAAAATCGGTATCAATACGTCGGCACAGAAAAAAACAACCGGGACCTCTATGAATAATCAGAAAGTAACCGTCCCTTCTGTGAATGTACCTTCCTATGGCAGTAGCCAGTCCTACAGTTTGACCCAAGGGTTAAAAGGAAAGATTATTGCTATTGATCCAGGTCATGGCGGCAGTGATACCGGTGCGATTGGTGCCTATTCCCAAGAAAAAGATATTACCTTGGCTATTTCAAAAAAACTGGCAACATTGTTAAGTAATGCCGGTGCCCGTGTTGTGATGACACGCACAACTGACGTAGACGTGTATGCACCGTATGATGGCGCAGCTGAAGAATTACAGGCACGCTGCAATATTGCGAATGCAGCAAATGCAGATGTCTTTGTTTGCATCCATATTGATTCCTATTCGACAGCCGACGCGAAGGGTGTTACCGCTTATTATAATAGCAAAACGCCGTATGATTACAGCTTAGCAAAATATTTACATGATCAAAATATGAATGCTACATCCTTCCCGGATCGTGGCGTACGGACGGCCAATTTTTATGTACTGCTGCATACCAATATGCCGGCAACGTTGTTGGAATTGGGCTTTATTTCCAATCCTGATGAAGAAAATGCGTTAAATACAGATGCACAACAGCAAAACTTTGCAGAAAGTATTGTTAAAGGCTTGGCAGATTATTTTAACCATAGCGGCAAATAGAAAATACATCGTATAGATTAAAAAACGGCTGGCTGAATTGACAAGGTCAGCCGTTTTTTGATATGCTATATATGAAAACAGAATATGATAAGCGATGGAGCGTTGCCCATACTTCGGTGTGGTGCAATGCTTTTTTTTAACAGGGAGATATATTCTGTTGAAATTGATACGAAAATCGAGGGGATTTGATATGTATAATACGACAATGTATGCTTTAGGGGCAAACCGTTCAGCCATTCGATCTTTATAT
>CALBLM010000368.1 GCA_937895695.1 uncultured Megasphaera sp. | reverse complement strand
AGACCCGTGGGAACGGCTGCGGACTATCAAAAAACATGTCAAAAAAACACCGCTGCAAATGCTGTTTCGCGGGCAGAATATTTTGGGATACCGGCATTATGCTGATGATGTAGTGTATGAATTTGTCAATCGTGCCGTAGACAACGGTATAGATATTATCCGCGTGTTTGATGCCCTCAATGACCCGCGGAATATGGAAGCAGCCATCAAAGCGGCGAAAGATACGAAATCCGTTCATGTCCAAGGAGCGATTGTCTATACAATCAGCCCGATTCATACGATGGAATCCTTTACTAAAGGAGCCATGGAATTGCAAAGTATGGGTGTCGATTCATTGTGCATCAAAGATATGTCCGGCCTGCTGTCGCCATACGATGCGTACAACTTAGTTCGTATGCTGAAAAAGCATTTATCCATACCCATTGAACTGCATACCCATTGTACTTGCGGTTTTGGCGAAATGACATACATGAAAGCTATTGAAGCCGGCGTCGATATTATTGATACGGCGTTGTCTCCGTTTGGTGAAGTGACGAGCCAGCCGGCAACGGAATCGATGGTCATGTCCCTGCAAAACAGCATTTATGATACAGATATTGATGTAGAACGGTTGTGGCCGCTGACGGAATATTTCAAAAAGGTACGCAAAGAATTGGCAGATGAATTTAATCTCACCATGCCAAGCCAAATCAATCCGGCTGTTCGCAAATATCAGATTCCCGGCGGCATGCTGACCAATTTGTATAATCAGCTCAAAGGACAGGGCGCGGAAGATCGTTTTGATGATGTTTTGGCGGAAATGCCGAATGTCCGTCGTGATTTGGGGTATCCGCCGCTGGTTACGCCGACCAGTCAGATTGCCGGATCGGCAGCGGCCCTCAATGTCTTGTACGGGCGATATAAAATCGTCACCAACGAAGTACGAGATATTGTACGCGGTAAATACGGACGCGTACCCGGCAAAATCGATGAAGCGTTCAGAAAAATGTGTATTGGCGACGAACCGGTCATTGACCATCGTCCGGCCGATGATTTGAAACCGGAACTGGACAAAGCCAAACAACAATTGGCAGACGAAGGATTTCCCAATGCCAGCCCGGAAGACGTATTGGGATACGTTCTTTTCCCGGAAGTAGCGTTGCCATTTTTTAAAAAACGAAGAGCCGTCCAACAAGAACTACAAGTCGATACAACATCATAATACGAGATATATGCTCTGCATGCTTCCGTATGCAGGGCTATTTTTTGCCATTCTTTTCCCTAGTCGCCATGCGATGTAACGCGTTACCTTTTATAGATAAGAAAAGAAGAGATAAGAAGAGAGCAGAAGAGATAAGAAAAAAATATGTATTTTTACATACGAAAAAAGCCTTGTAAGTTGCGACCTTACAGGGCTTTTTCATATCAATGCTATTACATTTTCCATTTACATTATACGTAAATTCACAATAATAGTCAATGAAATAAAAAGAATTGAATAACTTTAAATATTAGTACTGACAACAAATTATCAACTATGCTATACTGTATTCGTTGCCCTTCCCAAAACTGGTAACAGTTAGGGGGTGTATCAATGACTATTGCATTTTCTTTTATGATGTCTATCATGGCAAGCGTAATTGCATATTACATTTGCAAGTGGTTGGATAGGCATTAAGGGCAATAATTTAATAGCCCCACAAAAAAGAAGCCTTGTAAGTTGCGACCTTACAGGGCTTTTTGTGTGTATCAAATCTTGCTTGTTTGCTGGATATCATATCTTTTAGTAAGGAAAAGCAGGCAAATAAAAAAATAACTACCTCAAAAAAATAAGGTAGTTTATTAGAAAACGGCATAAAAAAGTGCGCAAATTGTCTAAAAAACATGAAAAAGCGGCGAACAATACGAACTATCAAAAACCATCGTAATCGGCATAATTAAAAGGGTTTTAACGGTTTGAAACGTTCACCGCAAATGATAATAAAGTTTGGCGGAAAGGGTGGGATTCGAACCCACGGTGCGTTGCCGCATCACTAGTTTTCAAGACTAGCTCCTTAAACCACTCGGACACCTTTCCATAACGAAATTATTATATCAAATTTCATGGATTTTCGTCAAGGATATTTTATGGCCTAGGGATCATTTCTTACAATTTCTTTTTTATTGTAAGAAAGGTGCGTTTTTCCAAAAACGGTTCTCTTATATAGATAAGGGCGTTGTTCCCATCATACAGTAGAGGAGTTTTGGCAATGAGACAGCTTTCTTGGTTAAAAACAAAAGTCGGATTATTTCAAGATCCGCGGATGATATATTTGCTTAACCAGCCCAATGGCGATACCTATTTTGTCGTGTGGTTTTACCTCAAAGACTTGGCAGGCATGATAAATGATAACGGATTGGTCTATGTATCGGCCAACGAGCCCATGACAATCGCCTTGATTGCCAAAGCCCTGCATCGGCGCAACGGGTATATTGAAAAAGCCTTGGACGTATTGGAACGGATTGACCTCATTCATCGTGACGAAACAGGTATCATTCAGCTCCTCCTTTGGGACGATATACAAGATTACCAAAAAGACGAACGCCGTCGGCAACAGACGCGTCAGCGCGTCGCTCGGTGTCGTGCTAGAAAAAAAGAAGTTCAAGAACCGGATACATCGGCAGATGTTGTCACGGAATCCATACAGTCTGACGAGTTGCCGGCATCGGAAGTGCAGGCAACAGACGCAGCAAGGAAAAAAGATACGACGGCTGTCAGCCATTATATTCAGCACGTTGGCCAGGTCAATTCCCTCTTAGGCAAACGACTCATGGAACTGTCCGATGAGTGGGGCAGTGAAGCGGTCTGCCGAGCGATCGACATCGCCCATGACAACGGAGCCAACAATATCAATTATATACAAGCTGTCCTTGTCAACAGCAACGGTCAGCCCAAGCGGAAGGAGAACCCTTATGCCAAACGGGAAAGAGAATTTGATGAATATGTTGATGAAATGCTACGAAAAGTCAATGAACAACAGTTCTGGGAAGATGCAGAAACTACGGATGATGAAAGAAATTCTGCCGGATATGACGGTTCGGCAAGCCCATGATTTGGCTGTCCGTATTCTTAAACAATATACGTATGAACCGTCCATTGCCCAAATCCTAGAAGAATGGCGTCTTATGAAACGCGAACAATCTCCCGTGTCTTATGCCATACCTCATACGACAGTTGCTTCGGTTCATCCCCAAGTCATTCATCGACTGAAACAGATTCGGCAAGACTTGCAACGGGGAAAGAAGATAGAAAGCTCATTGGTAACGACGGAGTTGATTAATTTTGCACGGACGTTTTTTCCGCATATCAGTTTGGAACGCATTGAAGCCAATGCCATGGAAATTGCCAACTGTAAAACCGATCGCGAACAAGACCGCGCCATGCATCGTCCCTATATGACGAATATGGCTATGGATGAACGAGGCCGGATTACCCTGTATATGACTCCGTTGCGTCAGCAGAATCTATCGTAGCATTGTCTAGAAAGGAGAAAAAATGAATCAGGTTATTGCATTTTTGAGAAATATAGATAAACGAAGGCTCGTCTATCTGTTTCGGCGTATCCTGTCGCTGTGGCTGCCTCGTCAGCCCTATGAGGCTTGTCGAAATGCCACTCGCTGTCCGTGCCCGAAGGCCCAGCCAACAGCCGTTACAGGCGTAGCCATTGGAGCTAATACGACATGCGTGAAGGTGGGATGACGTAGGGACTCCCCTGCCTTTTGTTCGCGCAAAAAGAAAAAAGTATAGAGAGAGTATAGAGAGAGTACAAAGATACTTCTTTGCATCTTCATAAAAAAACAGTGCGTTTTTAACAACTCCCGTCTCTTATATACATAGAAGAACAAATCCAACGAGTGGTTGGAACGATATGGTAAAAGAATATACATCGTGAAAGGAGAAAAAAGAATGAAAGTCTATGTAAATGCCGGCCATGACCGACAACTCGACCCCGGTGCCATCAATACGAATTTGGCACTGCGTGAATGTGATTTGGCCTATGAGCTGGCCATGCAGGTCAAATCGTATTTGGAGCGAAACGGCATTGCCGTCGTCTTTGGCCAAAACGATGATTTGTATGTGATTTGCGACGAAGCGAACGGAGCCGATGCGGATATATTTGTATCCATTCATTTTAATGCGTTTAACAAAAAAGCATCAGGCACGGAAACACTCGTCAGCGGTACGCCGGCCAGTATTTTACTAGGCCATGCGATTCAGTCCAATGTCAAAGCAGTACTTTGCCTGCCGGATAGAGGGCTGAAAGAAAGGCCGGGCTTGTTTGTCTTGCGCAATACGATGATGCCGGCAGTGCTTGTCGAAGTATGTTTTATCGACAATGATTACGATATCAAACACTACCAGTTACACGAAGACGATACGGCCAGGGCCATTGCCACCGGCATTATGCAGTATCCCGGACTTTGTACATCCCAAGCGGCATAGCAACATCGTTAGATATGTCGCAGGTTGATAACATTGTGAGAAAGGAGGAATACCACATGGCACGAGAAGCGATTTCCGGTAAATTAAAACTCATCATGACCTATCAAGATGATGCCGGAACCCTCAAAGAACGTCAGGTCAGCTTGGCAAACTTAAAAGCCAACATGGAACCGGCTGACATTTCTGCTGTTGCTGCTGCATTCGGCACGTTGCAGGAAGACCCGGTTGCTGAAGTACACGAAATCATTGAAAGCAAAATCAGCGGCTAAGTGTACAGCCCGCTACCCTAACGAAAGGAGAATGATGTGATGATTACCAGCAAAAGCAAAACGCTGCAGCTTACGTTTTTGGATGCCGGCAATAAGACAGTCAGCTATTCCATCCAAGATCCCAAAGAGGATTTGGACAAAAAAACAGTAGATGACGCGGTGCAGGTCATTTTGGACAAAAACGTATTTGCAACGAAAACAGGCGATTTGAAATCACTCAAAACCAGCCAAATCGTTACACGCCAAGTCGAATCGATTGACGCGTAATGAGTAACCGATACCTTGGAAGGCACGTTGTGTCCGACCAAGGTATTTTTTATCGTATCACGTTAAGATACCGACAGATTAGTTGACAAAGTAAGTATGACTTACCCCTATGATACGATTAATAATATGTATTATCATTCCGTTTATTGGCATATGATAAAAAATCATTATCACATACAGTACATTGCTATATAACGCGGTTATATATGGAATATATGTATATGAATTTCTGCAAATCCAATGATACGTAAATAATTACAAACGAATAAATATCCAATAAAAAGAATAAAATTAATTTTTTCGATATATTGCACTATTCCCTTTTTAGTCCAAATCTAGTATGATGTAGTTAACAAATAATAGGAGGTACGATTATGACAATGCAATTACGACACACTGTTCGACAAGCCCAGCGAGGCAGTCAGGAGGCTGCCCAAGAATTACTTACGCAGTTTGAACCGTTGATTCGCAAGCAAATTGCCAAATACCGCCATCATTATCAATCCGAGGCAGAAGCTCGCTCGACGGCGCACAGCGCAGCCATGGAATGCATTTATGGCTTTGACTTGTCCCGAAGTGCCAGCGTCCCCCGTGAGATGCAGGCCTGTATTCACAACACCTTTGCTAGAGAAGCCTATCATCATGACCGCTATCAGACGATGGTCCAAAAAGATTTTGTCGAAAAAGACGGCTGGACGGACTTGCCACTCACCTACGAAGACCCCAACATCGTCCATCCCGAAACATCCCTCATTTGGCAGGAAACCCTGCAGGACTTGGAAGCGATGATACAAATTTTACCGCCAAGACACCGAGCCTACCTATACCTGCGGTTTCATAAAACCTGGACGTACCGTAAAATCGCCAATCAATACGGCGTCTCTGAAAGCCTCGTACGAAAAATCATCAAACAAACACTGGTACAGCTAAGGAAACAGTTGAGCTAATACGGGGAAATGGGAACTTTTGACTTGTTCTATGGTTAAAAGTTCCTTTTTGGTATATGATAAATACAAATAAAAGGAAGTATAGTATCATTTATGTAGGCAAGGTATTGCGTACATCTTATGTATTTCCTTAAAAATAAGAAGTATTTATTAAAACTTATGATATGAAATAAAGAGGATAGGATAATGAAAAAACATTTGGAAGTTGTTGCAGCTATTTTGGAATATGATGGAAAAATTCTTTGCATGCAAAGAGGATGTGGAAAGTATGACTATGTCAGCTTTAAATATGAATTTCCTGGAGGAAAGATTGAAGCAGGCGAAGCAAAACATACAGCCATAGAACGAGAATTGCGTGAAGAAATGAATGTACATATCAAAGTAAACGAAAAGGACTTATATATGACGGTACATCATGAGTATCCTGATTTTTCGATTACCATGTATGCCTTTCTGTGTCATTTGGCAAGTCCAGATTTTATACGAAAAGAGCATGTTGATGCGAAATGGCTTTTACCGCAAGACATGCCGCAATTGGATTGGGCCGCGGCTGATATACCTATCATGCAAAAACTTGCACAGTATTAGGAGTATCTATGGTTAGATATAACGTATTAGAACAGTGTTTACGAGAAGGATTTATTGACTATACCGTAGATGCAGACCAACGGTATGTTCCTAAAATAGTGACGAATAATAAAGAAAAGCATAAGAAAGTGTTGGATACCATTCTAACACAATTATATCAGTGCGATTCATTTTTGTTTTCTGTTGCTTTCATTACCAAGAGTGGTATAGCTTGCATTAAAGATGCGTTGATTGAAAATAAGAACGTAAAAGGAAAAATTTTAGCATCTCAGTATCTGAATTTTACAGAACCAATGGCATTACGTGAATTGTTGAAATTTCCTAACATAGAAATTCGTATGATGACCGAAGAAAAAGCATTTCATGCTAAAGGCTATTTATTTCATCATGCAGAAGATAAGCCAGAAGATTATACGATGGTGATTGGTAGCAGTAATATGACAGCTAATGCCTTGACGCATAATCAGGAATGGAATGTTTTTTTCACCTCAGCCAAAGAAGGCGCATTGATTCGAGAAACAAGAGAGGAATTTAATGCATTATGGCAAAGTGCAGAACCCGTTACGGAAGACTGGATTGCCACATATGAACAGATATATCATGTACAACATAAGAGAGACCAGTCGACATATATTCCGTTCCATAAAATACAGCCCAATGCTATGCAACAAAAAGCATTGCAGGGAATTCAAAAACTTCGTGAACAAGGAAAAAATAGAGGATTATTAATTTCGGCTACTGGGACAGGAAAAACATATTTGTCGGCTTTTGATGTACATAGATGTCAACCGAAACGATTTTTATTTGTCGTTCATCGAGAAATGATTCTTCGCAATGCACAGAAAAGTTATCAGAATGTAGGATTTTCACCAACAGATATGGGAAGGCTTACAGGCCACGAGAAGAATAAAAATAAAAAATATATTTTTGCAACAATTCAAACATTGGCTAAAGATAACATATTGCATACTTTTTTGCCGGATACGTTTGACTATATTGTTATGGATGAAGTCCATCATGGTGGCTCTGCAACGTACCAAAAAATACTACACTATTTTCAACCTAAATTTTTATTGGGAATGACGGCGACACCGGAACGAACGGATGACTTTGATATTTATGAGTTGTTCGATCACAACATTGCCTATGAGATTCGGTTGCATGACGCATTAGAAGAAAATATGTTAGTACCGTTTCATTATCATGGCGTTCGTGAAATTATGGTAAATGGTACTGTATTAGATGATAAAAGCTCTTTTAATCAGCTTACGTGTGAAGCGCGGGTACAGCATATTTTGCATTATGCTGATTTATATGGCAGTGATACAGATAGAGTCAAAGGACTCGTATTTTGTAACGCTGTTGATGTAGCGAAATCATTAGCTGATGCATTTTGTAGGCATGGAAGACGAGCCGTTGCCTTAGATGGCAGTGCCTCAGAACAACAGCGAGCTGATGCAGTGCGACGGTTAGAAGCGGATGCTAAAACAAGTACTGATTATTTGGACTATATTTTTACATGCGATCTTTTTAATGAAGGAATAGATATTCCCCAGGTCAATCAGATTATCATGTTGAGGCCAACCCAGTCTGCCATTGTCTTTGTACAACAATTAGGGCGAGGACTTCGTAAGTATCCGCATAAACGGTATCTAGAAGTGTTGGATTTTATAGGAAATTATGAAAACAATTTTTTACTTCCCATTGCGTTGTATGGCGATAGAACATATGATAAAGATTTTGTTCGTCAGTTGATGCATACTAATTTTTTGCCGGGAGCAACGTCTGTTTATTTTGATACTATAGCAAAAGAACAGATTTATAAAGCCATAGATACGAAGAAAACCTTAGCCGATTTACGAGATTTAAAAGAAGCGTACTGTAACATGAAATATCGGTTGGGAAGACGACCGATGATGATGGATTTTGTTCGATTGGGAGACAAAGATCCCTATTTGTTTATACTACAGGATAAAAGAAGCTATTATGGATTTGTACAGCGTGTACAACCCTATGATTCAACCCTTACGAACGCACATCAAGCCATCTTGACGATGACGAGTTTAGAACTTGCCAATGGGAAACGGATAGAAGATATACTTGTCTTACAAATGATATTACAACAACCAGTAGTTACAACAGAGGAAAGTATCAAACAAATTCAAACGAAATATGGATATATACCGACTGATGAAACGATGCGTAGCGTAGCGAATGTATTAACATTACAGTTTTTTGTAAAAACAGCGAAAGAAAAATACGGCAATCAACCATTGGTTACGTATGAAAATCAGCAATATATTCGTACAGACTATTTTACGGCATTATGTAAGAATGCAGAGTTTCAACAGTATATGAACGATGTATTGGCATATGCGACGTATCGGTTTGAACTACTGTATATAGGTCATGAACATGAAGAAGTACGAGGCTTTATTCGGTATGCTAAATACTCGCGAAAAGATGTGTCTAAAATATTGCATTACGAAAAAAACAGAGAAGGAACATTGAATGGATATGCTATTGTAGGAAATACGTGTCCTATTTTTGTTACTTATCATAAACGGGAGGATATTTCAGCAAATACCAAATATGAAGATAAATTTATGTCACCACAACAATTTAGTTGGATAACCTCTCCACAAGTAGTTCAAATTCAAAATCATCAGGTGAGAAAACTCTTATTTATCAAAAAGAGTGATTCAGAAGGGAAAGATTTTTATTATTTGGGAGATGTTACCGTGTTAGGAAAGCCTGTACAAACCACTATTGCAAATGATAAGGGTGAAGAACTTCCGATTGTTAATTTTCAGTTTTTGTTAGACAAACCGGTAGAAGATACATTATATACATATTTAAATGCCTAAGATATATATTTTTTATCCAATACCGTATCCTTGCAAAAATCCATATACACCTTGAAAAAAATTTCACAGTCCCGTATAATGATAGAAAAATAGCAAAAGGAGCGATGAAAAATGATAGCAGCTGTATATAAGGGAATTGGTCGTATGGTTGTCGAAGAGGTACCGACGCCGGCTGTGCAAGATGGAGAATTACTCGTAAAAGTCAAGGCATGTGCCATTTGTGGCGGTGGTTTTCGGACTTTTTTTCATTGGCATGCTGCTATCAAACCGCCTATCATATTAGGACATGAATTTGCCGGTGAGATTGTGGCTGTCGGGACAGGCATTGAGCGATATGACGTAGGAGACCGCGTGATTGTGGCTCCGGGAATTGGCTGTGGTCATTGTTCGTACTGCTTATCGGGCAATCAGCATCTTTGCTATCATCGGTTGACGCTGGGCCATCAATATCATGGCGGTTTTGCAGAGTTTGTACGGATTCCGGCGATTGCCGTTCAGGCGGGAAATGTCAATCGGATTCCGGACAGTGTGGATTATCTCAGCGCGACCTTGGCAGAACCATTGGCATGCGTGATTAATGGCCAAGAAGCGATGCAAATTCAGCTGGGCGATACGGTAGCCGTGATTGGTGCCGGACCTATTGGCATTATGCATGCCGAATTGGCACATTCTCGCGGAGCCGGTAAGGTATTTCTCATCAATCGCAGTCTGCCTCGGCTGGATAGGGCACGCTCCTTGGGATATGATGCTTATATTTCGTCACAGCAGGAAGATGCGGTGCAGCGCGTGCTGGATTTGACGGATGGTTTAGGAGCTAACGTCGTTATCGTGACAGCAGGCAGTGAAGCAGCTATGCAGATGGGTCTTGCTATGACCGGTAAAATGGGGAAAATTTGCTTTTTTGCAGGTCTGCCCAAGGACAAACCGCAGGTGACGATAGATGCGAATTTCCTGCATTATCGGCAGATTACCGTGTATGATACGTTTTCTTCGGCACCGCGGCATAATGCACTGGCCATTGAACTGATTCGCAGTGGCAAACTGAATGTGGATTATCTGTTGACGCACGCCGTGGCGTTACAGCATATCAACGCTGGGCTGGAATTGGTAGAAAAACAAGCCGGCATGCGGGTCGCCGTCGTGCCTCATTGGGATGAGATAGCCAGTGATTTTGCAAGC
>CALBLM010000367.1 GCA_937895695.1 uncultured Megasphaera sp. | reverse complement strand
CGGATTTAGTACAAATTGCACCGGAAGTACAGCAAAAAGCTTGGCGGACATGTCCCTCTTTGGCTGAGGTACCGCCATTATTTCAAGCATGAGAAAGGAAGATATTAACATGACGCAAGCACAGCGTAAACGTATGATGACTTTATTAACTATTTTTTTAGGAATGCTGGCAGCCATAGCTCCTTTATCGACGGATATGTATTTACCGGCCTTGCCGGAAATGATGGAAGATTTTGGTGTTGTACCGTCGATGATACAGTTGACATTGACGGCATCTATGGCCGGCATGGCGTTTGGTCAGATTGTCGCCGGCCCCATCAGTGATGAAAAGGGACGTCGCAAGCCGTTGATTATCGGCATGCTGATTTTTGCCGTGTCATCACTGGCCTGTGTCTTTGTTAAGTCCATTTACATCTTTTTAGTATTTCGGTTTATCCAAGGCTGTTCCGGCGGGGCAGGCATCGTCATTGCCAGAGCCATTGCTCGTGATGTCTGCAAAGGGCCGGCATTGACGCGTTTCTTTTCCCTGTTGATGTTGGTCAATGGATTAGCCCCGATTATTGCGCCCGTTATTGGCGGCCAAATTTTACGCTTTTCCGAATGGGAAGGTGTATTTGTATTACTCACGATTATTGGCGTCGTATTGACTGTCAGTGCCATTACGATGACGGAAACCTTATCGGCGCGTCGCCGTGTAGAAGGCGGCGTTTTTGCCAGTCTAAAAGGGTTTAAGGGCTTATTCAGTCAAACGTATTTTATGGGACATTGCATCATGCAGTGTTTTGGATTTGCCGCTTTTTTTGCGTATATTTCCGGATCTTCCTTTGTGTTCCAAAATATTTATCATGTTTCGCCGCAAATTTTTAGTATTATTTTTGGTATCAACGGGATTGGTTTGATGCTCAGCGGTGCTTTGACAGGTCGATTAGCCGGTCACATTGCCGATTGGAAAATTTTACGGACCGCCTTGTATATTGCTGTTGTGGGCAGTATTCTTTTATTGGCTGGATTTATCGTACATATACCTCTATTGGCTGTTATTGTCATTTTGTTTTTTACGGTTTCTACGTTATCCTGCATGGCAACGAGCAGCTTTTCTTTGGCCATGCAGTCCCAAGGCAGA
>CALBLM010000366.1 GCA_937895695.1 uncultured Megasphaera sp. | reverse complement strand
TAAATTCCCCCTTTTTATCTGTATGTAAAATATGCTTGATTATATCATACTCATCGGTGAATTCCTAGAATATTCTATGATTCTGTTTTTATATTGCCTTTGCATCTGCCCCCTTTCATTTTTAGTCCATAGCGACTATAATTTAAGATGAAATCTCAATCAAAAAGGAGGATACTCATGAAATCATTTGATATGGAACACAGTGCATGGGCTCGTTTTTCACCAGAAGAACGCGGCCAAATGGAAGCATATAATGTAAATTACAGACATTTTTTGGATACGGCCCGTACAGAACGGCTGGCCAATAAAGAAATTATCCGTCAGGCTAAAGAAGCCGGATTTAAAGCGTTGAGTGAATATACGTCATTAAAACCGGGCGACAAAGTATATTGGGATCAAAAAGGGAAATCCGCCATTCTAGCCGTAATTGGTTCGCAGCCGATTACGGACGGCATGAAAATTGTCGGCTCTCACATTGACTGCCCCCGTTTGGATCTCAAAGCCATGCCGGTTGTCGAAAAAAACAAAATTGTCTATTTCAAAACCCATTATTATGGAGGTATTTTAAAATACCAGTGGGTCTGCATGCCTTTATCTCTCATTGGCGTCGTCTTTACTGCCGACGGCCGCCAAATCGATGTATCTATTGGCGAAGATCCTGACGATCCCGTTTTTTACATCAATGACCTGCTTCCTCATTTGGGCAAAGATCAGGCTGCCAAAAAACTAACAGAAGCCATTACCGGCGAAATGCTTATGCCTATTGTCGGTACAAATAGTACTGAAGAAAAAACAAAACCGACTATTCTTTCATTGTTGAAAGAAAAATATGGTATTGAAGAAGAAGATTTTGCCAGTGCCGAATTGGAAATCATTCCTGCACAAAAAAGTCGCGAAGTCGGTCTCGACCGTTCCATGCTCATGTCTCACGGCCATGACGATCGCGTCTGCTCGTATGGCAATTTAGCCGCTATTCTGGCCGCTGCCCCTGGCGAAAAAACACAAGTCGCTCTGTTTGCCGATAAAGAAGAAATCGGTTCCGTTGGCAATACAGGCGTTCATTCTTCTTATTTTCTCGATTTTACAGCGGAACTCTTGGCACTGCAGGGACAAACGGAAGAATTATACCTGCGCCGCACCCTTCGCAATAGCGAAGTCCTTTCAGCAGATGTCTGCGCTGCCTTAGATCCCGTATTTGCCGATGCATACGAAGAAACAAATGCCGCTAAACTCGGTTATGGCATTTGTCTTTGCAAATATACCGGTGCCCGCGGCAAAGCAGGCAGTAATGATGCCAACGCTGAATTTTTAGCTAAAGTCCGCCAAATTTTCAACACCAATAACGTACCTTGGCAAATTGGCGAACTCGGCAAGGTAGACCAAGGCGGCGGCGGTACGATTGCCTACATCATGGCTGACTGGGGATGTGATGTCGTGGACTGCGGCGTAGCGATGCTCAGTATGCATGCACCATTAGAACTCGTTGCCAAAGCCGATGCGTATTGCGGCTATTTAGCATATAAAGCTTTTTTTGAAAGCAAATAAAACACGTAATATATACATGAAATCATAAAAAAGCAGCGACAAAATGAGATTTTAAATGCATTTTGTCGCTGCTTTTTGGCTATATAATTTGAAATACAATAGTGTGTAATATGACGATTCATTCACTTCAAACTCAAAACAAAAAAACGACAACCTTTTGAGTATATACATCTATCATACTATTGAACGCAGCATGTTACGCTCTTTGCATCGCTTTTTTCGCCCATAATGCATCTTGTAATATAGGCCGGCCTACGCCAACCAAATCAGCAGTTCCATTAGCCAATAACTGATTGGCTTCTTCTATCGTCCGCACACCGCCGGTTATCATTACCGGAATCGACACAGCCTGTTTAATTGCTCTCGCTGCATCACCAAAATATCCTGCTTCTTCATGACCTGGACGCGTATAACCGCACATACCACCTGAAATATCCAACAAGTCTATCCCTTCTTTTTCAAAAATACGGGCTGCCGCTACTCCGTCAGCAATCGTACTGCCGTCTTCCATATAATCGCAGGCTCCTAATCGCAGCGCAATCGGGAAATCTGCACTGACCGCACGTCGTATAGCTCGAATCACTTCTACATGAAACCGTACGCGATTTTCTACGGAATCACAACCATATTCATCATGACGCTGATTCGTCAATGGCGAATAGAATTGATCGAGTAAGTATCCATGAGCTGAATGAATTTCCACCCCATCAAAACCGGCATACCGAACACGAACAGCTGCTTTAGCATATTTGGTAGTCAGAACGGCGATTTCTTCTTTTGC
>CALBLM010000365.1 GCA_937895695.1 uncultured Megasphaera sp. | reverse complement strand
GATTGTATATGGCAGTATCGTTATATTGTTCATCGCCATTGGTATCTTAAATGGACTGATGTCCTATTCGTTTTGGCAGCATTATGTGTTAAGAGTATTGGCTTTTACGGGATGGATGATGGGAACGGTTATCTGTCAGGCTGTTGCTTCTTGGGGGATTGCCTATTGGCAGAAACATACGCATCGCCATTGGTATTCAGAATTTTTGGATCCCGTATTATATAGTTTTCCCTTACCGTGTGCTTTAATGGGAATGTTGCTGTTTCCGGCCATTACAGGAAATATTACGCAAAGCCTCATTATTGGTATGTTAGGAATTATCGGTTTTGGATTTATGGCTATTGGTATCATAGCTATTGCTGTATTGGCTTTTTATTTTTTTCCCAACAAGGAATTACCGCGAAAAGAGCGGTGCCTACAGATTCTCCGAGTCATTTTGATGGTGTTGGTTTGGACAAGCTGTTTGTATCTCTTGTTTATGAATGATGCCAAAATTTTTAGTACCGTTGTCTTTCAGTGCATGCCTATTTCACAAAATAATGTACTTGTATTTATTACACCATTCGTGACAGCTGGCAGTTTGTTAGTTGTATCCATTGCTGTCAGCAATGTCATAATGATGGCCGTTCGGCGTGTCATATAGAGGGTGTTGTCATACGATAATCCGGAGGATTGCAATGGAAAAAATAAAAAAAGGCAAACGGCAAGAGCAAACGGAAGCCAATCGACAACGAATTCTTGAGGCAGCGAAATCGTTGTTTTCACAAAAGGGATATGAAATGACATCGATGCGGGATATTTGTGAAGTGGCCCAACTGCCAATGGGGTCGTTGTATTATCATTTTAAAAATAAAGAGGCAATGTTGCTGGATATATGCATAGATATAGCGAAAACGCCACAGCCAGAAATTTTAGAACAACTGGATAAAAAAGTGCAGAATCCCTATCCCTATCTGTTTCAGTATTTAGATATGTATGGGGACATATGGGCCGATGCGGGAGAAGTATTTTCGTATCATGTATATGAAGCGTTTGAACATATCTACGAACAGGAACATACATGGATGCATGTTCCGTTTTATAACAACCTTCGTGTTTTCATTGCAGCAGCACAGCAGGCAGGAACAATGGATCGGGATACGTCTGTTGAGGATACAGCAGATTATCTCTTTATGATGGTACGTACGTTGATTTATGAATGGTCTCAAACGAAAGCTCGTCATGAAACGATTCATTTATGTCAAAAGTATCTTCCTAGATTGCTCCATACCTTTATGAACTGCAACTAAAGAACGCCTTTTTATCTTGACTTTTGAGGTAGAAAGGCGTATTATTTTATTCATAATTAGAGTTATGCTCTAGATAATCGCTCTAGAATATTGTTTTATGACCATAGGGGGAATATATATGAGTTTAAGTGTGATGAGACATCCGGAATTCAATCGTAAAGACTATGGTCCGGCGACGGTTAACGTACACGGCGGCGAACCGCGGGATATGTATGGATCATTGATTCCGCCGATTTATCAGACATCGACATTTTATTTTGATTCTACCGATGACGCAGTACAGGCATGTGATGATTATGCAGCTAGTTTTGCGTACAGCCGCATTACCAATCCAAGTAATGATTATTTTGAAAAAAAATTGGCAGAAGCTGAACATGGAGTGGGGGCCGTGTCCTATGCATCTGGAATGGGAGCCGTATCGGGTGCGATTTTTATGAGTGTTAGTGCCGGAGATCATGCGATTTTCTGTAAAGCTAAATATTCCGGTACCGAAGATGTAACCAATGATTTTCTTCCTCGCTTTGGCGTAGAAGTGGATACATTCGATCCGCTGCATTTGGATGAATTAGAACGTAAAATTAAGAAAAATACAAAATTGATTTATATTGAAAGTCCGGCAAATCCGACAATGGTATTGGTTGATATTGCTAAAGTAGTAGAAATTGCCCATGCCCATGGCGTTAAAGTTGGCATTGATAATACATTTGCTACTCCTTATAATACGAATCCGTTGGATTTGGGAGCAGACTGGGTTGTACAAAGTGTTACCAAATATATAGGCGGTCATGGCGATTTACTAGGTGGTGCCGTGATTTCCAATGATGAAGAATTTTTACGGCAGTGCCGTTTAGGTACACTCATGCATTTTGGCGCTGTCATGTCCCCATTTGTAGCATTCTTGGCAACGAGAGGATTAAAAACACTGTCCGTTCGTATGAAGCAGTATAATGAGAATGCCTTGAAAATTGCCCAGTACTTGGAACAACAGCCTAAAATTGATATTGTTCGCTATCCTTTTTTGCCATCCAACCCGCAGTACGACTTGGCAAAAAGACAAATGCGCGGCGGTGGCGGCATGATGACTTTTGATGTCAAAGGTGGTTTAGAAGCGGGTAAACGCTTTATTAACAGCTTAAAACTTTGTACATTGGCAGTCAGCTTAGGCGATACAGAAACCTTGGTAGAACAGGCAGCTGCCATGACGCATACAATGATACCCAAAGAAATACGGGAAGCTGCTGGTATTACAGATGGTATGATTCGCATGTCCGTCGGTTTGGAAGATGCAGAAGATATTATTGCCGATTTGGGACAGGCTTTGGAAAAGGTGTAACAGTAATATTATCTATATAGAAACGAGTGACTTTGTGCTGAAAAGCAATTGGAGTCACTCGTTTCATTGTATATACGGTTATGATATAAGTATATATATAATGTGAGCATAGTAATGCATTCATTCTTGCGGATTTAATGCAACTAGTATATAATAAGGCGAAATGCTGACATCATGTAACATATTACACAGAAAGGGTGTTATCTTATCATGGAATATGTGAACGAGTTGGACAAAGTTGCAGTGAGTGCTGCTAAAAAAGAAGGAGCACTCAAGATTCATCGTCTTACGTTTTGGGAGGCTACGATGCTTGTTGTCGGGTCTACCATCGGCTCCGGTGTACTGGGGTTGGCGTATGCGTCCCGCAGTGCCGGATGGCCTGTATTAGTCACATGGCTTGTGATAGCCGGATTTTTTTCTTTAGTCTCTATGTTGTATGTCGTCGAAACGACAATGCGTACCAAAGAGTCTCTTCAGCTTTCCGGATTGGCACAACGATATGTCGGAAAAATTGGCTCTTGGGCTATTTTCTTTTCCGTAGGAGCGACTTCGTTTTGCAGTTTGATTGCGTATACGAGCGGCTGCGGTAAGATTTTGAGTGAGTTGTTTGGAATCTCTGTGCAAATGGGGAGTTTGTTGTTTGCCTTACCGGCAACAGTTATTGTTTGGTTAGGATTGAAGGCAACAGGCGTAGCAGAAAAATTTCTTAGCAGTGGCATGATTGTGTTGCTGGTTTTATTGGTTGGCGGTTCGTTTTTATCAGCAAATGTCCCTGTAGCGGATATTTTGTATACGAACTGGAAATATGCTGTTCCTGTATTTAATATTACGGTTTTTTGTTATGCCGTACAGTATATTGTACCGGAACTGTCACGTGGATTATCCCATCGGCCCCAGCAAGTGGTGCCGTCTATTGTAGTGGCATTTATTATATCTCTGCTTATTTTAGCGATTGTGCCGTTTGCTGTCTTTTTGATGCTGCCTGTACATGAAATTACAGAAGTAGCGTCCCTGGCATGGGGAAAAGCCTTAGGACATCAAATTTTCTTTATTGTCGTAAATTTATTTGCTTTTTGCGCGATGTTAACATCGTATTGGGCCATCGCTGAAAGTTTTTTGACCAATATGGTAGACCGCTTGGGATTTGCATCAGAAACGAATTACAAAACGCGGGCATTTTGTTTAGTGACAATTGCTGTACCGCCGTTTATTTTGGCATATAGCGGCCTCGTCAGTTTTGTTAATGCTATCTTTTGCGCAGGAACATTTGGCGGGATTATTATGTCTATTCTGCCAGTTGTTATGCTGCGCCGTGCCCGTAAAATGGGAAATGTCAATCCCGTATGGAAATGCGGTTGGATTGCCCATCCTATGATACAATGGTTAGTAGTAGCAGTTTTTGTTAGTGCAGGTATATATGCGTTGTTAAGTATTTGCGGCTTATTGCCGGCAGCGTGGTAATATAAATAAGTTACTGTTTATGATATATGATTCAGCAATGGATATAGTAGGTGTCATACCGTCTGTATCCTTTTTCTTTTGCAAATAGTGAGAAAAGAAAATCCCCCTATTCAAAACGCAATGATAGATAGAGTTTTGAATAGGGGGCAACTTATTATATGTTATTTAGATTGTTCTTGCAGCATAGGCTGTTTCATAATATTAAATCGGATCATATAAATGAGACAGCCGGCAAAAGCTGCTAGACAGCCACTGAAAAACGTAATGCCGTCTGTTGTCGTTAACGCGTAAATACAATAAATAATAGATACGCCGGCTAAAAAAATAGAGGAATTTCGATTACAAACCGTATTCGGAATATGTTCTTTAGCCAAAATAGATTTTAACGCAGCGGCACAAAGAATATAAGGAATGACGTTCGTTACAACTGCCAAATTAGCCAGCAATTCAAATTGAGCAGCTAATGTGGGGCTAATAGTCATCAGAGATAGAACACTCTGCATAATGAGGATGACGATCATGCCTTTTACGGGCACATCGGCATCGGTTACTTTTGCAAATACTTTCGGAAATAATCCGCGTTGCGCACTGGTTTTGAAAACGCGTGCTAAGGTAAACTGCCAAGAAAGCAATGAACCGGCACAGGAAAAAACCATCAGTCCCATAACGATTTTTCCGGCTGTAGAACCAAGCATATAGGTAAAAGCTAGACCAAAAGGGGCACTGGAACTTAAAATTTCAGCGTTAGGTACTACACCGGCAATGACATTCGTAGAAGCGACATAGATAATAGCAACACCAAGGGTGCTGACAAACGTCGCAATAGGAACAGAACGCTGTGGATTTTCTACGGCATCCATATTAACGGCTGCCGATTCTAGGCCAAGAAACGACCAAAGCGTCAAAGCAATGGAATTGCCAACGGCATCTGAAAAGCCGACATTTCCAGGATTCCAAGAGGCGATCCAAATAGAAGGATCAAACCAATACCAGCCGATCAGAGAAATGCCCAACACGGGAATAATTGCACCCCAAATAGTCACGGTACTCAGTTTGCCGGAATATCGCGAGCCGCTAAAATTCAAAGCAGCAGCAATCCAAAGTAGTGCTATTGTATATAAACATGTTTGCAGTGGCGAAAACGATGCACCGAGAAAACCGGCGCCATATCCGACTGCAGAAATAGCGATCGCCACATTTGCAATAACGATGGAAACAGCATAGGCATAATTTGCCATAAAATGTCCTATTCGCCCGAAGGCGTATTCGGAATAACCGCCCATTCCGCCAGGCTTCGTTGTAAACATGCCACATCGGGCAAACGTCATGGCTAGGGCTAAAGAGCCGAAAGATGTAATAATCCAGGAAATAATGGAGATAGTACCGACTTCGGCAAGTTTGGTTGGCAGCATGATAATGCCGGCACCTAACATATTGGCAGCTGTAACAAAAGTGAGCTGCACGAGAGACATTTTACGACGGGTAGTTTTCATTATCAGTCCTTCTTTCATATCGTTTTTTATATCGTGCTAAATACGTATGTTTTTAGCTAGTTAATTCTATCATTTTTATAGAAAAAATTAAATACTTTTATTCTATTTTTTTATATAAAAATAGAACCAAAATCAAGAAATCTATTCGCAATAGATATAATAAAAATTAATTTTCAAAAATAAAGTAAGATACAAGATACAGTAGACAATACAAGTGCATATGCCGTAGGAAAAGGATGACATAATAAAAGAAACTGTCACTTCATGTGACAGTTTCTTTTATTATGTTAGATT
>CALBLM010000364.1 GCA_937895695.1 uncultured Megasphaera sp. | reverse complement strand
CCGTTAGCGCATACAGACATGACTTGGGCCGCCTTAGGATTTTGGCTTCGCCGCTCCCACGTAATTCAAATGGCTCAAGACGTATCCCACATCGAAGACCGGCTAGGACGGGGCGTAATATTTCATATTGCCCCTACGAACATGCCAGCTATGTTTGCCTATAGTCTGACCATTTCTATGCTTGCCGGCAACGGAAACATCGTTCGTATTTCACCGCGTCAAGTCCCATTCGTTCAACCGATTTACGACTGTATCGAAGCTGTCTGGTCTAAAAAGGAATTTTCTAGTCTGCGTAACATGAATGCTCTGATAACCTATCCCCATGACAAGCAGACAACAGATGCTTTAACGGCACAATGTGACGGACGCATCATCTGGGGCGGCGACGAATCTATCGCACAAATTCGCCAATCCCTCCTGCCGCCGCAGGCTGTAGAACTGGTTTTTGCCGACCGATATTCCTGTGCCGTCATTGATAGTGCAGCCGTGCTTTCTTGTTCTGACGAAGAATTGCATCATCAGGCACATCTTTTTTATAACGATACGTATGAAGCCGATCAAAATGCGTGTTCCAGTCCTCGTATGATTTTTTGGCTAAGCAGCCATGAAGAACGGACAAGACAAGCAAAAAAACGTTGGTGGCATGCCGTTGCAGCTGAATGCACGTCATATAGGCTGCAACCAATTAAAGTAAGCACCAAATACACTGATGCATGGGAATTTGCTATGACCTATTCTCAAATTTCCTCTATAGAGCATATCCAAAATGCAATATACTTGTATACACTATCTGCACTGCCTGAAGATATAACAAAATTATCCGGTGCATTTGGTCAATTTTTCCAATATTCTATTGCTACCTTAGAGGAAATCATGCCGTATATGAATAAAAAAATTCAGACTGTTTCTACATTCGGAATTCATCCCAGTAAAATTCGCCAACACCTACTGGCCCATCGTGTAATGGGTGTCGACCGCGTCGTACCCATCGGCCAAGCCATGGATATGTCCATTCTTTGGGACGGTATGAATATGATAGAATCGCTTTCGCGCATTCTTCGTTAGGAGGTCTTATGATGAACTTTTTCGACCCAAATCCACAATACGAACAGCGACCTCTTTTTATAAACGCCGCCAGCCGTACGATAACGTACGCAGACTGGTACCATCATGCAGACGCGCTAAAAGCCATTATTGCCAATCGCTCACTAGCTGCTATTATCTGCCGCAATACCTTTGGCTCTGCATTGTCTTATGTATGCTGTCTGCAAAACCGAATAGTTCCGCTTCTCATCGATCACGATATGGATGCAGGCCTAATGAAACGATTGATAGATACGTATAAACCGGCATATATCTTTCAACCAACTGCCAATGCATCTAACAGCCAGTCGCTGTATACATTGGAAGACTATTCACTGTATCAGCATGCCACACATTCACCAGCTTTGTTTGAAGACCTGGCTCTATTGCTTACGACATCCGGCAGTACGGGTAGTCCCAAACTAGTACGTCAAAGCTATCAAAATATTCAGTCTAATGCGGCATCTATTGCCCAGTATTTAAAATTAGATGCGTCTCATCGTCCCATCTCAACACTCCCTATGCATTATACCTTTGGCTTATCGGTTATAAACAGTCATCTGCTAGTTGGAGCCGCTGAATATCTAACAGAAGATACGCTGTTCGATGCTTCATTTTGGGATGTATGCAAAAGACAAAAGATTACCTCCCTTGCCGGTGTGCCATTTACGTATGAATGCCTGAAACGGCTTCATTTTACCTCCATGGATTTACCGTCTTTAACTTTGATGATCCAAGCCGGCGGCAAATTATCCAAACGGCTGCAAAAAGAATATGCCGACTTTGCAATGGCTACAGGTAAACGCTTTGTCGTCATGTATGGGCAAACAGAAGCAACTGCCCGCATGTCCTATCTGCCTCCTGCAGACGGCCTGAAAAAAATTGGCAGCATCGGCATTGCTATTCCTGGCGGGGTATTCCATATCATGGAAGATGAACATACTGAAATTACAAAGCCGAATATTCCCGGTGAATTATGCTATGAAGGGCCGAATGTCACATTAGGCTATGCACAGTGTGCCGAAGACCTAGCACGCGGTGACGAACGCCACGGTCGTCTTTTTACAGGCGATATTGCCTACGTCGATGAAGATGGATTCTATTATATTACGGGCCGCAAAAAACGCTTTGTCAAAATCATGGGAAAACGCGTAAACATGGATGAAATAGAACAACTCTTTAAAAATGCATTCACAACCGGGGATTTTGCCGCAACCGGCTATGATGACGATTTATGGGTATTTACAACGGCTCCGGAATCGGAACTTGCTCGTTTTGAATCCTTTCTAACACAAACAACATCGCTTCACCCCAGCTGTTTTACGATTCGTCACATAAATAAGATTCCCAAAAATTCTTCTGGAAAAACGCAATATACAGTACTCTTGGAATGGATAAGGTAGATGGTGAACGATGGACATAGATGTACATGTTTCTCTCTCTCAGGAACAACTGCAAAAGCTTTCAGCCAATCAGATTCAATCCCTGCAGATTTTATCTATGTCTGCAGAAAATCTGCGAGATATGCTGCAAAAAGAGTCAGAAGAAAATCCGTTTATGGAATATCATCCTGTCTCTTCACAGAACGGGGTTTCTGAATTTCTTAATTTTGTTGCTGCTCCCGAAAAAGACCGCATTAAAAATTTCATCTTAGAACAGCTCAATCCCAGTCAATATAGTCGGTCGCAATGGGCACTGCTTACGTATTTAGCACAATGCGTCGATGACAGCGGATATTTGACCATAACCGAAGACGAACTATCTCATACCTTTTCACTGACGCCGGGATTATTTGCATCATGCCTGCAAATATTGCAGCAACTCCATCCGGCCGGTATTTGTGCATCGTCATTATCAGAATGCCTGCTGCTACAGCTCACGCGCAAAAACAAACTGTCACCCATAGCCCGACAAATCGTTCTGCATCACTTAGACGATATCGGTGCCGGACACATCCAGGCCATTTACCGGGCACTGCATGTTCCCAAAGCAAACGTATTGGCCGCCGTACGCCTTATCAAACGCTTAGATCCGGCTCCTTTAAAGGGAATGTTTGACAATGCCGATACCTATGTCGTTCCCGATGTAATAATTCGTCTGACAGAAACAGGCAGTCCTGAAATTCAGCTGAATGATTCCTGGATATCCTCGTATTCATTAAGTGATTACTACACGCATATGATGCAGATCACGACCGATCCGGATATCAAATCGTATTTTAAAGAAAAATATACCCGCTGTTATATGATTCTGCATAATATTGAACGCCGCCGCCAAACATTGACTACCCTGACAGATGCGATTTGGAACTGGCAGTATGCCTATGTACGAATGCACCACGCCCTACGGCCTATGACGCTGCGTGATATTTCCCAACAAACGGGACTTCATATTTCTACCATTAGTCGTTCAATAAAAGATAAATATTTGCAAACTCCTTGGCGAACGGTTTCATTCAAATCACTTTTTCAAAGTCCGTTACATCGGGACGAACAACTGCTTTCTAAAGATGCCATAAAAATAGCTTTGAAACAGCTCATTGCACAGGAAAACCGCAATAAACCATATAGCGATTCCCAATTAACGACCTTGCTGACCAAGCAGTTTGGTTTTCCTATTTCGCGGCGTGTCATTCAAAAATACCGCAGTCTATTGCATATCGCCAATTCCTACGAACGGCGAATCTCTAACTAAATCCCACCCTTCTACAAGGCAATGCCAAAAACGGATGATTTCTATAGGAATAGAACATCTATCTTGACATTGCCTTTATTACATAGGATACTTTTACTGTAATAAAAATAGATTCATCATGCAAGCATCCTAAAAGGAAGGAGGATACTAGATGGTCCACACAAAAGAAATATTTTCTACCATAGCCGAAGCAGCTGAACGTCTCAGCGCGATTATTGAGCATTCGTTTGACGGCATTTTCATTACCGATAAAAATGCCAACGTATTGCGTATTAATCATGCTTATGAAGATATTACGGGTTTAAAAAGTGAAGAAGTACTCGGAAAAAACATGGCTGATTTGGTAAAAGAAAAATTAATTTCTCAATCAGGCAGTTTGATTGTCGCCCGTACCAAAAAACCGGTAACACTACAACAACGGTTTAAATCCGGAAAAGAAGCACTCGTAACCAGTTCTCCTATTTTCGATAAAAACGGCACACTGATTATGATCGTTACCAATGTCCGCGATTTAACAGAAATATATAATCTAAAAGAAATCGTCCAAGAAAAAACAGATGCCATGGAACGGCTGCGTTTGGAACTGGCACACATTCAAAATCCCGAATCGGAACAAGAAGTCATTGCCAAAGATGAAACGACACTCGCTGCTATCTTATTAGCCAATCGAGTAGCACCCATGGATACAACGGTGATGCTGTTAGGCGAAACCGGTGTCGGCAAAGAAGTCATGGCCCGATATATTTACCAACACAGTCATCGTATCAACAACAGTTTTATTAAAGTCAACTGCGGCGCCATTCCAGAAAGCTTAATTGAAAGTGAATTGTTTGGCTATGAAAGCGGTGCCTTTACAGGAGCCAATCGAGCCGGAAAAATTGGGTTATTTGAATTAGCAAACAAAGGCACGCTATTTTTAGATGAAATAGGAGAACTGCCCAAAGACATGCAGGTAAAACTGCTGCGAGCACTGCAAGAACAAGAAATCATGCGTATTGGCGGCACAAAGCCACTAAAAATCAATGTCCGGGTTATCGCTGCTACCAACCGCAACTTAGAGGAAATGGTAAAAAAAGGCGAATTTCGTGAAGATTTATATTACCGATTAACAGTTTTTCCTATTTCAATTCCACCGCTACGACTTCGTAAAAAAGATATTCTGCCATTAGCTTTATCGTTCTTGACCAAGCTCAATCAAAAATATGGCTTTAAAAAGTATTTTTCAGATATTTCTATTCAGCTTCTCAACGAATATAATTGGCCCGGTAATATCCGTGAATTAAAAAACATTGTCGAACGAGCCATTATTATTAGTTCTCATGATGAAATCCGTCCGGAAGATTTGCATTTACTTCATCAAAGTCAGCCGATTATTATTTCCAGCCCGTCCCATCTTGATACACGTCAGCAACCAGATGAGGCATCCATACATCTTCCTATTGATTTGCAAGATACGCTATCTCGTCTGGAATATCAATACTTAACAGCTGCCTATCAACAATGTGGCAATGTACGAGATGCCGCCCATTCCTTAGGCATTACGCCTTCCACCTTTGTCCGCAAGCGAAAAAAATACGAAGAAACACATCCTATATCCGCTCCGTCTTAGTCGTTTCATTTTATTGACATATGTCATCTACAATCTTATAATAATAGCTGAATTCATCATAAAGGAGGGATTTCCATGCCGAGACCACCGCGCTGCCGTCGTGTCTGTTCATTGCCAACATCCGAAGGATTTGCACCTTCAGGGTGTTCTCAAGATACGGCTGTTGTTATCCTGCGCATTGACGAATACGAAGTCATCCGCCTCCTCGATCTCGTCGGGCTGACACAAGAACAATGCGCCGCTCAAATGAATGTTTCACGCACGACTGTAACAGGTATTTATGATACGGCTCGGCATAAATTAGCGGATGCCCTCGTCCATGGGAAACGTCTTCTTATTGAGGGCGGCCATATAAAACTTTGTGAACACGCCGGCTCTTGCTGTCACCATACGTGCTGTCATGCCGGAAAAAATAATCAAAAAGGAGATTGATATTTATGAGTGAAAATTGTACACATGACTGTTCCAGCTGCGGCAGCAATTGCGGCAGCCGCACTGAACCGCAAAACCTGCAGGCTCCACCTCATGCCGGCACGCATGTAAAACACGTCATTGCCGTTGTCAGCGGTAAAGGCGGCGTCGGCAAATCCCTTGTCACATCATTAATGGCTGTACAAATGCGCCGTCGCGGCTTTAAAACGGCTATTTTGGATGCTGATATTACAGGCCCGTCTATTCCAAAAGTATTTGGCATTACCGATCGTGCCACAGGGGATGAAAGCGGTATTCTTCCGGTAAAAACCAAAACAGGTATTGAAGTCATGTCCATGAACTTATTATTAGAAGACGCTGCTGCACCGGTTGTATGGCGCGGTCCTGTCATCGCCGGCGCGGTAAAGCAATTTTGGACAGATGTTATGTGGGGCGATATTGATTACATGTTTGTCGATATGCCTCCAGGAACCGGTGATGTACCATTGACCGTATTCCAGTCTTTGCCTGTAGACGGTATTCTCGTTATTACATCCCCGCAAGAACTCGTTTCCTTAATTGTAGAAAAAGCGTTAAAAATGTCTGAAATCATGCATGTTCCTGTTTTGGGCTTAATCGAAAATATGAGCTATTTTGAATGTCCAAACTGTCATGAAAAACACGAAATTTTTGGCCCCAGCCATGTAGAAGCATCGGCACAAAAATATGAAATTCCTCATACGGCCAAACTCCCGATCGATCCGGAATTTGCAGCACACTGTGACAAAGGCGACATCGAAAGTTATCCGGCTGACTATTTAGCAGACACAGCTTCTTTCTTAGAAGGCGTATTGGGAAACGATTAAGAATTCACATCCTATAAGTAAAAAAAGAAGGCATCCTTATGATGGGATACCTTCTTTTTTTACATTACACCTATACGGCATGATATTATTGCGCTGCTCGTACGTTAACACTGACAATATAAAAATTTTGTACATCAAAGGATAAGCAGTTGCCATTGGCATCATCATATTCATACAACGATTTATCATTATAGTTATACAAATGATCAGCCGGTCCATATTTACTATTTAACACATCTGCCGTCATCCCTACGGCTACGCCATCAGGCGTCGATAAATTATCACTGGTACAAGTTACATAAACAGCCGTTGCATCACTTTCTTGAAATCCTACAAGCAAATGGTTTTCATAATTGTATTCTATATAGTTTCTACCTGTATCAGAAGTCACGTGTTCTGATGCTGTCGGCTGTCCGTATACACCTTCTACATAATTAATGGTACATCCCGGACTGACACCGCCAACGGCAATTTGATCCACTGTAATTTGGGCAAAACAAACGGCTGATACCCATAACGCTGCCCAA